>CANRXN010000043.1 GCA_947643945.1 uncultured Clostridium sp. | reverse complement strand
TTCAAGTTATCAATCGGAAGGAAATCCGATTTACACAACTTTTACGATAGTCTCTTATCCACTTCTGTCTTTATTATTTTTTCTATTTTCTACTCTAATTATTGTAATCTTTTCTAATCAATATCTTATTTATAAAATTTTCTTGGCACACTTTGGCTTATGGTACTAATCATTTCATAATTAATCGTATTACAACGATGGGCTATATCATCTAATGTTATTTTGTCATTATCCCAAATAAAAACCTCGTCTCCTACCTTAACCTCTTTTATATCTGTTACATCTACCATAATACTATCCATGCAAACCATGCCAACAATAGGTGCTTTTTTTCCTTTTATTACGACTTCTCCTTGATTGGATAGCCCCCTTGGCAAGCCATCTGCATAGCCAATAGGAATAGTTGCTATTTTACTTTTTCGTTTTGTTACAAAGGTTCTAGCATAACTAATGCTTGTTTCTTTTTCTACCTCCTTGATAAAAGTTATTTTTGATTTTAGCGTTGCTACTGGTTTTAAGTTTAGTTTTTCTGTTATTCCTTCTTGTGACGGATACCCATATAAAAGTAGTCCTGGTCTTACTAAATTCCCCCCTGCCTCTTTAACATTTATGATTCCATTAGATGCTAAAGCATGAATATACTTTATTTTATCTATTTTGCATGTTACTACTTCTACTGCTTTTTTAAAGGTCTCTAATTGTTTTTTGGTATATTGCTTGTCTATATCTGGAGCTGATAAATGTGTATACATTCCTTCTACTTTTACATTTGGTATTTTTTCTATTTCTTCTAACCACTTTCTTATATCTTGAAAGGATATTCCTGTTCTTCCCATTCCGGTTTCTATTTCAAGGTGAACTTTCACTTGCTTTTTTTGTTTTTGTATTTCAGTTAAAAATTCCTTGGCTGATAGTCCAATGATTAAGTTATTTTCTATTATTTTATCAAGTTCACTAATAGCTGGCTGGTTTAATATAAAAATTTCTTTTTGAAATCCTAATTTTCTTAAATTTACTCCTTCATCTACAGTTGCTACTCCTATGATTTCAAATTCGTTTACTACTTCTAGTTTTGTATTTAGGTAGGTTCCATAGGCATTTGCCTTCATGATTGGCATAATGGTTGTGATTGGTAATATGTTTTTTCTTATTTGTTCTACATTATGCTTAAAGTTCTGAATATTTATTTCCATTACGGTTGGTCTAGTGATTTCGTTTAGACTCATATTTTCTCCTATTTCTCCCACAATTTTCTAATAAAGTTTAATGATATTGTAGATAAAGTAAAACCAATAACCGGAACTAGTGAACTTAAAAATATGTTATTTATTTTACTTGTTAAATAGGAATAGATAATAACTACAATATAGGTTAAAACACATATACATACTTTTCTTGTTTTACTTGTTTCCCACTTTTTATCTAATTCTACTTTTTGATTTCTTTGTTTGATTTGTTCAATTTCCTTTTCTAATTCTTTGTTTTCCATTTTTCATTTCTCCTTTTACTTATATTTTAATTAATACCACACTAACTATAATTAAAATAGCTGCAATAATTTTTTTCAACATATTATCTTTTTCCTTTAAAAATAAGTATCCAACAATTACATTTAGCATAACTGTCAAAGCGCATAATGGTGCAACAATTGTTACATTTTGTAATTGATAAGCTCTTAATTGACTCACTATCATAATTCCCCAAGATATTGCAGTAATGGTAATTGCTTTTTTGTTTCCATCCACCAATTCATTTTTTATTTGAGATGGTTTTATTCTTTCAAAAATCATAATCAATATTGCTGGCACTATTAATGTTATTGCCACATAAAATGGTAAATTAAAGTTATCGCAAATATTAACATCTAAAAATAGTGCAATTGTATATGAGATATTACTTAAAATTCCCAAAGCAATATATTTATTGAACTCAAATTTTCCTTTTTTATAGAAAATCAAAATATTACTAAATATGATTAATAGAGCTCCTATAAATTTTGTCACAACAAATGGCTCTTTAAAGAAAATCAATCCTGCAAAAATCATAAAAGTTGTTGATAGTTGTTTTAACATACTAAAAGTAGATGCTTCTATTCCGCTTCTTACGGTTGTGTTTATTCTATCTGACAAAGCATAAAATATAACAGATATTCCAAGCATGATATAAACCATGCTATCTGTTGGGAATTTGACTTCAAAAAATGGGCATAATAGTAAAGCCATGACTCCCGCCATTAATTGCAATAATACTGTTAAAGCTCCTGTTTTTTGCATCGTTTTAGTTGCAATTTTATAAAATTGTGTAAATATAGTTGCTAATATTAAATATAAAATGACATAGAATAGCCAATTATTTAATATTATCATTAGGCTTTCCTCCCTTATCTCTTTTTGGTTATCATATCATGGTTTTATGAATATTACAATACAATATGCCTAATCTATGTAAACTAAAAAGCAAATATGAACAAAACCATCTTTTTGGTAATGTCCACATTTAGCATTTTTTATGTATTTAAGTTTATTTCATTGCTTCTTCAACAGCAACAGCTACAGCAACAGATGCTCCAACCATTGGGTTATTTCCCATACCAATTAGTCCCATCATTTCAACGTGTGCTGGTACAGAAGAAGAGCCTGCAAATTGTGCATCTGAGTGCATTCTTCCCATGGTGTCTGTCATACCATAAGAAGCTGGTCCTGCTGCCATGTTATCTGGGTGAAGTGTTCTTCCTGTTCCTCCACCTGACGCTACTGAGAAATATTTTCTATTTTCTGCTAATCTTTCTTTTTTGTATGTCCCTGCTACTGGATGTTGAAATCTTGTTGGGTTTGTTGAGTTTCCTGTGATAGATACATCAACATCTTCCATCCACATGATAGCAACTCCTTCTCTTACATCATTTGCACCATAACATCTAACTTTGCTTCTTTCTCCATCTGAATAAGGGATTTCTTCAACGACTTTTACTTTTCCTGTAAAGAAATCAAAATCTGTTTTTACATAAGTAAATCCATTTATTCTTGAAATTACTTGTGCTGCATCTTTTCCCAAACCATTTAAGATAACTCTTAAAGGTTCTTTTCTTACTTTGTTTGCTGATTTTGCAATTCCAATTGCTCCTTCTGCTGCTGCAAATGATTCATGTCCTGCTAAAAATGCAAAGCATTTGGTGTCTTCTGATAATAGCATAGATGCTAGGTTTCCATGTCCTAGTCCTACTTTTCTATCATCTGCAACAGAACCTGGAATACAAAATGCTTGCAATCCTTCTCCAATTGCTTTTGCTGCATCTGCTGCTTTTACGCAACCTTTTTTTATTGCAATGGCTGCTCCGAAGTGTATAAGCCCATGCTGCATTTTCAAAACAGATTGGTTGTACTCCTTTTACTATTTCATAAGGATTAAATCCTTTTTCTTTGCATATTTCTAATGCTTCTTCGAAACTTCCAATTCCGTATTTTTCCATAACTGGTTTGATTTGGTCTATTCTTCTTTCATAACTTTCGAATGTTACTGCCATTTTTATTCCTCCTTATTTTTTATTTAATATCTTATTATCAAATTTTTTTATAAAATTCTCTAGTTCTTCTATATATTCTTCTTTTATTCGTGTATAAATTTCTTCTGCTACATCTTCTTTGTAAGTATGAGTTATTAAATTTCTGCTTTTTAACATTGACATATAAATTGGTCCATTGTCAATAATTTGATATTGAAAAGCAGTTCGAATAGTATTTCCTGGTCCTAATTCATCTAACATTTCTAATTGTTGTAAATACTTTTGTAATGTTTTCCAAAAAAGTTCAAATGTATATTGATAAGCATTGATAATTGCTCCTCTATCTTTTTCAGTTCCGTTGTCTGTATCTACAAATTCTTTTAGCTTTAGATATGCTTTTTTAAAGGTTTCTACTTTTCAATTAAATTATTTGGCATAAAATTCCACTCCTTCTTTTAGGATATTATCTTTGATTTTATTTTCCGAACCTATACTATTAAAATTAATTAAGTCTATTTTATATGGCAAATATAAATCATCGATTTCATAAAATATTTTTGTATTAATGAAAAATGTCAAATTCTCACCAAATAAAGCAATATCAATGTCTGATGCTTTTTTATAGTCTCCTCTTGCCCTAGACCCAAAAATCCTAGCACTTTCTACTTCTTTATATCTTTTTAATATTTCGATTATATCCTTTATTGTTTTTTCTTCTAATCCAAATTTTTGCATAGTGTTACCTCATTTTCTAAAACAAAGCAAGATGTCATTTTTATTCTTTTTATTGTTTTCTAGGATCAATCTTCTTAACCGCTTCATCAAATCTACCATAAGTTCCAGAAGCCTTCTCAATTGCTTCTTTTGCTTCGATTCCTGCTTTAATATTATCCATCATTTTTCCTAAATGAACATATTTATAACCAATAATTTGGTCATCTTTATCTAATCCTAATTCTACTATGTATCCTTCTGCTAGATTTAAATATCTAGGTCCTTTTAAAGAGCTTGAATAAATGGTTCCCACTTGTGAAGTATGTCCTTTTCCTAAATCTTCTAGCCCTGCTCCTACTGGAAGTCCTCCTTCTGAAAAAGCAGTTTGGGTTCTACCATACACAATTTGTAAGAATAATTCTCTCATAGCAGTATTAATAGCATCACATACTAAGTCTGTGTTTAATGCTTCTAATAAAGTTTTTCCTGTTAAAATTTCTCCTGCCATAGCAGCTGAATGCGTCATTCCAGAACATCCAATTGTTTCAATTAATGCTTCTTGAATAATTCCTTCTTTTACATTTAACGTCAATTTACATGCTCCTTGTTGTGGGGCACACCATCCGGATACCATGTGTTAAACCAGAAATGTCACTAATTTCTTTTGCTTTTACCCATTTTCCTTCTTCTGGAATTGGTGCTGGTCCATGGTTTACTCCCTTTGCTACTTGGCACATTTCTTCTAATTCTTTTGAATAAATCATTTTAATTGCTCCTTTCATTTCTCCATTTATTTTTATATTATATATGCTTTACACTTTCTAGTATTACTATATATTATTTTGAAACGATGCGTAAGCGACTAAACGAGTGTGCTAACATAAGTGCGATTGGAGCAACCGACAGATTAATTATTTTTTTGTTGGTTGCGACACACAAATCATGAAAAATAATATATAGTAATACTAGAAATTTGCTAAAACATATATAAAAATTAATAACATCATTTATGTTTCATTTTTTCAATTTCTTCTTTTGATAACAATAACTGATTTTTACGTTTTTTCTCTGTTGTTTCTACAATTTCTTCTATCTCTGGTTCCTTTACATTTTCATTGCTATAAGCAATCATATTTTCAACATCTCGAATGTAAATGCCAGCGTCATATTGCTCTTTTTTAGATAAAGTCTTAGCCCCAAGAAAATAGCGTTGTAAAATTTCTTTATCTTCTTTACTTACTTGTTCTTCCCCAATTCCTAACATTTTATAACGCCATATCACATGTCTTTCATAACTCGAAAAATCACTATTGTTTAAATCAGTATAATCGTATTCTACCCTAAACTTTAAATTTT
The DNA here is from genome assembly GCA_947643945.1 of uncultured Clostridium sp. Lineage (GTDB taxonomy): Bacteria > Bacillota > Clostridia > TANB77 > CAG-508 > CAG-269. Next base: position 2,000 of record CANRXN010000043.1, on the reverse strand, counting down.
GAATGGATAAGGTTATATTGGTCCATATTTCTTTTCTTTCAGATTTTCGAAATTCTTCTCTTAGTTCTTTTATTTTTGCATATAATAACCTAACTAATTTTAGGTATTGACCTTCGTCTAAATTAAATTTTACTGGTATTTCATATACATTAACAGCCTTCTTTTTAAAGATACCTTTTGGAATATAGTAGAAAAATAATTCTCCTGTTTTTCCTTCTTTGTCTGGTTTATCTAAAACAGAACTATAAAGATATAATTTATCCCATTTTTCTGGTATCATATAAAAAATTTTTCTTTGTATATCTTCGTATATTTCTTTAATTTTTTTCGTGTGGTTTAACATATATCCCTCTTTACTATTTTTCTAATAAACTTTCTCCTGTCATTTCTTCTGGTTTTTCCAGTTTCATTAAATCAAGCATAGTTGGTGCTAAATCTGCTAATTTTCCTCCTGTTTTTAGTTTTAAAGTTTTGTCATTGGTTACTAATATTAATGGTACTGGATTGGTTGTATGTGCTGTGTGTGGTTCTCCTGTGCTATAGTCTATCATTTGCTCAGCATTTCCATGATCTGCTGTAATTAATAAATTTCCTTCCTTTTGCTCTACTAGATCTACTACTTTTCCGTACACATTCGTCTACTGCTTCTACTGCTTTAATGGCTGCTTCTAGACTTCCAGTATGTCCTACCATATCTGTGTTTGCATAGTTTAATATGATGCAATCATATTTATCATTTTTAATGGCTTCTAACACTTTATCTGTTACCTCGTAAGCACTCATTTCTGGCTTTTGGTCATAGGTTTCTACTTTTGGTGATGGGACTAATATTCTGTCCTCATTTTCATATTGTTTTTCTTCTCCTCCGTTAAAGAAAAAAGTTACATGGGCATATTTTTCAGTTTCTGCAATTCGTAATTGGCTATATCCCTTTTTACTTACATATTCACCAAATGTGTTTTTTAATGGCTCTTTTTTAAAGGCTATGTGTACATTTGGCATGGATTCGTCATAGTTTGTGAAACATACATAATATAAATCTAAATCTTTTTTTGTTTCAAATCCATCAAATTCTGGGTCTACCAAGGCTCTTGTGATTTCTCTTGCTCTATCTGGTCTAAAGTTAAAGAAAATAACAGAGTCATGTTTTCCGGATGGTTGCTACTGGTTCATCTCCGTTGCAAATTAAAGTAGGTTCTACAAATTCGTCAAATACTTCTTTTTGATAAGAGTCTTCAATGGCTTTAATTGCTGTTCCTGCTTTTACACCCTCTCCTTTTACTAGAGCATTATAGCACTTTTGTACTCTTTCCCATCTTTTATCACGATCCATGGCGTAAAATCTTCCCGAAATACTTGCTATTTTTCCAATTTGTTTTTCGTCCATTTTTTCTTGCAATTTTACAATAAATCCTTCTGCTGATGCTGGTGGTGTATCTCTTCCATCTAAAAAGCAGTGTACATACACATTTTCAAAGTCTCTTCTTTTTGCCATTTCTAACAAGCCATATAGATGGCGATTGTGACTATGTACCCCACCATTAGATACTAGTCCTAGTATGTGTAATTTTGAATTATACTTTTTACAGTTATCAATTGCTGCTATGAATTCGGGATTGGTAAAAAAGTCCCCATCTTCAATTGATTTGGTGATTCTGGTTAGTTCTTGGTATACAATTCTTCCTGCTCCAATGTTGGTGTGTCCTACTTCGGAATTCCCCATTTGTCCTTCTGGTAATCCTACGGCTAGACCACTTGTATAAATTTCGGTATGATTGTATTTTTTCATTAGTTTATCAATATTAGGTGTTTTGGCTAATTTGATAGCATTTCCATCGTCATTTGGATTGTCTCCAAATCCATCTAATATCATTAGCATTGTTAGTTTTTCTTTCATTGTTACACTTCCTTTTTAAGCGATGTTTTTTGGGGGGGGGGGATAGAAGGTGGTTTTTGTTGTAGGTTTGGGAGTATTGATTTATAATTTGTTTGTTTTATTT
>CANRXN010000042.1 GCA_947643945.1 uncultured Clostridium sp. | reverse complement strand
ACATTGTAACTAAGGCAATTGAAATAGCCAACAGAAGTGTCGAAAATAAATAGTTATTTCTTAAAAATGAAAGCCTTAAGTATTTTTATTACTTAAAGCTTTCATTTTTTTCTTTCAAATTTTTTTATTTACTAGTTTTATTATATGTTTTGTATGATTAAATGGTTTTATTTTTTACAGAAGAATGTCGAAGAATGTAAGAATTTGCGATGAAAAGTGCACAGAAAGTATTGCAAATTTTGTCAATTTATGGTTAAATAGAAACATGCAATTTTGTTTTAAATATTGCATAAAAATTTTATCTATAATTATCATTTTGTATTTTAATGATTTAAGTTTAAAAAAATCGATAAAATCCCAAAAAAAGAAAAACCGCCCGAAACAAATCTTTTATAGAATAGAAAAGTTATTTCACTTTTAATCTAAAAATTTATCTAAGATTATAGTCTAAAATTTTATGCTCCCATTTTAAGCAAATAGCAAATACATAAAAAATTTTTCTATAAAATCAAAGTTTACTATTGCATAAAAAAATATTTTATAGTAAAATTAGAAAGGAAGGGAATATGGTAAGAAAACCAAGTAAAACAACGTACGAAAAAGACAAAGGAGGAGCCACACTACAAAACGGAGAAATAGTAAGAATTCCGGCAATCAGAGATTTCATGTTTAAAAATTTATTTGGTGTGAATGGTAAGGAGGAAAATTTAAAAGGACTATTGCAAGCCATCTTAAAAATGAAAATAGAAAGTTTAGAAATTCAAAACCCAGAACTACCAAGAGAATATGAAAAATCAAAACTTGGCGTGTTAGATGTAAGAGCTAAACTTCAAGATGGAACGATAGCATCTATTGAAATGCAAGTAAAAGATGAAAATAACATAGGTGAAAGAATAACATTTTACATTTGTAAATTATACATAAGTACTATTGGAGAAAGTGGAAAATATGAAGATATGCCAAAAACCATAGCAATAGCCATTACCAACTTTAGTTATTTCAATCGAAAAGAATATCACCAAATAGCACATTTGAAATTTGAAGATTGCCAAGACGAAAATGAAATTGTAGAAGAAATTTTAAAAGGAGAAGAAAGTTCTTTTATAGCAGATAAATTAGAAATTCATATAATTGACTTAAATAAATTTAAGATGCTAAAAGAGCCAAAAGGGGACCTAGCAGACTGGTTAAACTTAATTTTAGGAAATGAGGAGGAAATTACTATGGCAAGCAAGAAAAATGAAGTAATCGCAAAAGTAAATAAACAAAACAAAAAGTTGAGCAAAGACAAGAAAATGCAAGAAATGTATGATTTATCGCGAGAAATGTATGAACTTGACCAAAGATCCAGAGAGGCTAGAGAAGCTAGAAAGGCAAAGGAACGAGAAGAACTTATAAAAAAAGAAAGAGAAAAAGCAATAGCACAAGGGAGAACAGAAGGAATAGCAGAAGGAAGAGAAAAAGGAATAGCAGAAGGACGAGAAAAAGGAATAGTAGAAGGAAGAGAAAAAGGAATAGCAGAAGGAAGAAAAAAAGGAATAGTAGAAGGACGAGCAAAAGGAAAACTAGAAGTAGCCCAAAAACTCTTAAATAAGAACATGAAAATAGAAGAAATAATAGAAATCACAGGATTTGCAAAAGAAGAAATAGAAAAACTACAAAAGTAAGTGTTCCCTAGTTAGTTGGAAACTTACAAACGAAGAAAAGGAAGAAAAACAAATTTCTTCCTTTTTCTTAGTTGCAAAAAGCAAAAAAAAAGCATATAATCTAACAAAAGAAAAAAAGGAAGGTAGCCATGAAAAACTTAAAAATAAAAGAAATCATAGAAGAAACAAACGGAAAACTAATCCAAGGAAACCAAGAAGAAGAATGCCAAAACTTCTCCAAAGACACCAGAACCATAAAAGAGAAAGACACCTACCTAGCAATCAAAGGAGAAAACTTTGACGGAAACCAATTTTGGAAGCAAGCCTTAGACAAAGGAGCCAGTACCGTCATAGTAGAAAACATTTCAATCAGTGAGGAAGAATTAAAAAACTATCCTAATAAAAACATCATAAAAGTAGAAAATACCTTAGAAGCACTCTATAAAATTGCTAAGAAAAAAAGAGAAAAATACTCAATACCGGTAATTGCTATCACAGGAAGCGTAGGAAAAACCAGTACAAAAGACATCGTAGCAAATGTAGTATCTAAAAAATACAAAACCCTAAAAACGCAAGGGAATAACAATAACAACATAGGACTGCCATTTACCATCTTAAAACTACAAGACGAAGAAGCCCTTGTATTAGAAATGGGAATGAACCATTTTGGAGAAATTAGTTTACTTAGCAACATAGCAAAACCTGATATTTGTATTATCACAAACATAGGAACTTCACACATAGGAAACCTAGGTTCAAGAGAAAACATCTTAAAAGCTAAATTAGAAATATTAGAAGGTACGAAAAACCCAAAAATCATCCTAAATAATGACAATGATTTATTACATAACTGGAAACAAAAAAATCAAAACAACTATGACATATACACCTATGGAATAAAAGAACCAAGTGATATCAATGCACGAGGCATAGAATTAAAAGAAAGCGAAGGAAAATTTACTTGCAACCTAAATGGTAACGAAATAAAAATAACTGTTCCAGTAGGAGGAGAACACTTCATTTTAAATGCACTATGTGCTGTAAGTGTAGGGAAAATTCTAAATATCGATTCTAAAAAAATTGTAAAAGGAATTGAAGAATTCCAGCTAACCAAAAAAAGAATGGACATAACACAATTGCCAAATGGCATAAAAATTATCAATGATGCCTATAATGCCAGCTTAGAATCTATGAAAGCCAGTTTAAAATACTTAGCAGAATTTAAAAATAATCGAAAAATTGCCATTTTAGGAGACATGCTAGAACTAGGAGAATACACTGAAAAACTACATGAAGAAGTAGGAAAAGCGGTTTATCAAAACAAAATTGACATCTTAATTACCAGTGGTAAAAACGCAAAAGCTATTTCCAAACAAGCTAAGCAAGACGGTATGCCAGAAGAAGATATCATAGATTGCCAAAACCAAGAAGAAATTATAGAAAAACTAAAGCAAATTCTAAAAAAAGAAGATATTATCTTATTAAAAGCATCTAATGGCATGAAATTCTATGAATTACCTGAAAAAATACAAAAAATATTCTAAACAAGAAGTGGGTTTATAGGTAAAGCCTTAAATAAAAAACCTAAATATAAAGATAAGGTAAAAAACAATGAAAAAAGAAAAATTAGGAGTCATTTTTGGAGGAATGTCAACCGAAAATGAAGTATCAGTAGCATCAGCAAACTCCATTTTAAGAAATTTAAGTGAGGAAAAATACGAAATCTATCCTATTTACATTGGAAAAGATGGAACCTGGTATGAAGCAGAAAAACCAATAGAAGAAAAGCAATTTGGCGAAGCTCCAAAAACGAAGGCAAAAATAGAAAATCCAATCGAAAACTTAAAAAAACTAGATATCTTATTTCCCGTATTACATGGACTATATGGAGAAGATGGAACAATACAAGGACTATTTGAACTATTAGAAAAACCATATGTAGGGTGCAAAGTTTTAGCCTCAAGTATAGGAATGGATAAAGCTTACACAAAAATCATTTTCGAAAAAGCAGGGCTAAAACAAGCAAAATATGAATACATAAGAAAATACAAAGAAAATTACATTTATGTAGACAAACAATTTAAAGAACAAATCCTTAGCTTAGAAGAAGTGGTAAGCAAAATAATAAAAAATATAAAATTCCCTATGTTTATCAAACCATCCAATTCAGGTTCTAGTGTAGGAATCAACAAAGCAAGAACCCAAGAAGAATTAAAAAATTACATAAAATACGCTTCGCAATTTGATAACAAAATTTTAATCGAAGAAGGCATCCAAGGAAGAGAAGTAGAATGTGCTGTATTAGGAAATGAAGAAGTAAAAGCAAGTACCGTAGGAGAAGTAAAAGCAGCAGCAGAATTTTACAGCTATGAAGCCAAATACCAAAACGAACAATCTAGAACCCAAATACCAGCCGAAATAGAAAAAGAATTAGAAAAGGAAATTAGAAGCCAAGCCATAAAAGCTTTTAAAGCAATTGATGGAAAAGGATTAGCAAGAGTTGACTTTTTTATTGAAAACAATAGCAATCAAATTTATATCAACGAAATTAACACATTGCCAGGCTTTACCCATATTAGTATGTACCCTAAATTGTTTGAAGCAAGTGGCATCACTTATCAAGAATTATTAGACAAATTAATTGAATTAAGTAAAGAATAGTTACAATTCACAGTTTATATATACTATATAACAATCCTTTGAGCTTTATAGTATATAGTTAAGCTGTGAATTAGAAACAAAGATAAAAAAAATCCATGAAAACTATGGATTTTTTTTCTATATGTGGTATAATAGCCTTACCTTAAAAAATTTAGGGAGGATGTTAAACAATGGTATTCAAAAATTACTATAAAATATTAGACTTAGAAACAAGTCATGTATCAATCGAAGAAATAAAAGTAGCCTACCGTCAAGCTGCCAAAAAATATCATCCAGATTTAAACGTAGGAGACAATTTAGCAGAAGAAAAAATAAAAGATATAAATGAAGCCTATAGAACCCTATCTGTTCCAGCCTCAAAAAGAAAATACGATAGAATCTGGAACGCACGATTTAATAAAGGGCAAAAAGCATTTTCCGGAAAAGGAGAAAAAGGAAAAATGCTAGAAATGTTCATAGGAAACATAGAAAAACAAGAAAAGGCTTCTAACAATACAAATCATAATACAGCCAAAAAAGGAGAAAACATCGAAACCGAAATTAGCATTACAATCGAAGAAGCCTACTTTGGCATGAAAAAAAAGCTATCCTTTAGAACCGGAGAGGGAAAAAACAAAAACATTGAAATCAAAATACCACAAGGCATTCAAAATGGAGAAAAAATTCGCCTAATGGGACAAGGAAAACCAGGGCAAAACGGTGGAAAAAATGGAGATTTATTCATTAAAATAAACATAGAAGATGGAAAAAAATTCAAACTAAAACAAAATGACCTATATACCGATTTATATCTAACACCATGGGAAGCGGCATTAGGCGTAAAGTTAAATATCAATTCTATTGACTATGATCAAGAAACTAAAATCTACATACCACGGTGGAATCCAAAGTGGAGAAAAAATTAAAATCCAAGGAAAAGGTTACAAAAATATGGAAGGTGTAAGAGGAGACCTAATTGCTGAAATCAAAGTACTTGTACCAAAAAAACTAACTGACCAAGAAAGAAAAATATTCGAAAAGCTAAAACAAATATCTACTTTTGAGCCAAGAAAAGAGCAAACTTTATAAATTTACATAAATTTAATATTGACAAAAAGGCTATTTTTCGCTATAATTAATGATAGAGTTGTAAACAAAGGAAGAACTATGGCATAAAACATAGAAATGGGGGAGAAAAAATGGACGAAATACAAGGCAAACACTTTAGTATCACGGATCCAGAAGGAGTAAAAACAGTCATATATGAAATCTTAGAAACCGAAAAAGAATTTCAAAAAGATTCACCAAAACACACAGTAGAAAGACTAGAATTCACAGAAGAACTAGTAGGAAATCTAAATCGAAAAACTTTTTATGTGGACAAGCCAAAAAAAGAAGGAAATCAACTAGTAATTCTATCCTTTGGAACAGACAAAGTAGAAATAAACAGTGGCGTATTAGATGACGACAAAGTAAAAATATCCAAAAAACCAATGCCTTACAAATTCCAGACATTATATGCAGAAGAAAGAAAAGAATATACAGACGTAAACTACACGCCAAACTTAAAAAGGCCAATATCAATTATTGACCCAGAAACAACAGAAGAAATAAAGCCAACACTTTACTTTGACGAAAAAACAAACGAAGTAAAAGGCAAATGTAGATTAGAGCCATATAAATCTTATTTCGTATTTGAATTAAGAGAAGAAAATGGAAAAATTAATTTAGTAGGGGGAACCCCAACAATTACCGATTAATTAAGGAGGAAGAAGAAATGAAATTAAACTTGCCACCAGAAAAAAATACATTCAAATATGCACACTTAAATAAAGAAGAAATAGAAAAGGTAGGTTATGTTATAGCAAAAGCAGAAGACACCATCCGTAAAAAGACAAACAACTACCAACAAGAAGACAGAGGAGACCGCTAAAGATAACACAAAAGAGTAGGTGAAAAATATGAACTACAAAATAGAAGGAGCCATCCGCAGAAACAGAAAAAATTTTATAATATTTGCCATACTATGGATTTTTATAGCCATAGTATTTGTTTCGCCGTTTGCCTATAGTTCACATGTAGCAGGATTAAGCGGTAAAATAGACTTAGAAGCATTTTTCCAAACCTTTGGAGAATCCATCGGAAATCCCTTTGGAACACTAGGAAAAATATTTAGTGAAGGAGCTACCCGGAAACTACTTTTCTAGCTTACTAGTAGTAACCATTATCTATTCTGTATTCTTTTTCATTGGTTTTGTAAGAAGCGCACCAAAAAACGAATATTCTGATATAGAACATGGTTCCAGTGATTGGAGTCAACGAGGAGAACAATATCAAATCTTAGACAGAAGCAAAGGAATCATCCTAGCAGAAGACAACTACTTACCAGTCGACAAACGAGGAAACGTAAACGTATTAGTAGTAGGACGGATCAGGATCTGGTAAATCGGCTTCTTACTCTATACCAAATGCTTTTCAATGCTTAGGTTCCTATGTATTTACAGACCCAAAAGGAGAACTATACGACAGAACCGCAGGATATCTAAAAGAAAAAGGATACGAAATCAAAGTACTAAACCTAGTAAGACCACAATACAGTGACGGATACAACCCTTTAATGCACATATCCTCAGAATTAGATGTTGACGTAATCGCAAACACGGTAATCAAAGGGCAAAAATCCGAAAGTAGTTCAGGATCAGAACCATACTGGGATGACATGGCAGAAATGTTACTAAAAGCATTAATCTATTACCTAATAGCCACAAGACCAGAAGAAGAACAAAACCTAGCAAGCTGTGCAGAACTCGTAAGAGCAGCCAACAACAAAGGAGGAAGCAACCTATTAACCGAACTAATCAGCCAACTACCATATGACCACCCAGCAAGAATGTATTACAAATCAATCGAAATCGCACCAGAAAAAACCTATGCATCCATTCTAAGCTCATTACAATCAAAACTAGGAAAATTCGACTCCAAAGAAATTGCCGAACTAACCTCAACCGACACCATAGACTTCGAAGAAATAGGAAACAAAAAAACAGCCGTATACGTTATCTCATCAGACACACACACAGCCTACGACTTCTTACTAACCATATTCTTCTCCCAAATGATTCAACAACTATATGACCATGCAGACCAAAACGGGGGAGCCCTAAAAGAAAGAACATTCTTTATCCTAGACGAATTTGCCAACATAGGAAAAATACCAGACTTTGACAAAAAAATATCAACCTCAAGAAGTAGAAAAATCTCATTCAGCGTTATCCTACAAAACATAGACCAATTAGAAGCCGTATACGAAAAATCATACGAAACCATCATGGGAAACTGTGATACACAC
>CANRXN010000041.1 GCA_947643945.1 uncultured Clostridium sp. | reverse complement strand
TTCCATACGTTTTCATAGATTTCTGGGATGGAATATACTTTTCCCTTGTTTTTTAATAAGAATTTTAGAATGTTGTATTCTGTTGCAGTTAGTTTTACTTCTTTTCCATATACAATTACCTGCTTGGTTTCGTCATTTATCATTAGTTCTCCCGTTTGATAGATTTTGTGATTATTACTACTACCTTCTAATGCCCCTAATGTTACATATCTTCTTAAGTTGGAGTTTACTCTAGCAATTAATTCTAAGGGATTAAATGGTTTGGTGATATAATCGTCTGCACCAGAGTTTAACCCTCCTATTTTGTCGTAGTCTTCTGCTTTGGCTGATAGTAAAATGACTGGTATGGTTTTGTCTTTTCGAATTTCTTCTAAAGCTTCTAACCCATCTTTTTTGGGCATCATGATGTCTAATATGATTAGATGAATTTCGTTTTCTTTTAGTTTTTGCATGGCTTCTTCTCCATCATAGGCTTTTATAATATGATATCCTTCTTTTTTTAGATATATTTCAATGGCTCCTACAATTTCTTTGTCGTCATCAACTACTAATATATTATACATGTTTCATTTCCCCTTCGATTTTTAGTATACCATATTTTTTATGAATAAAAAATAGAGAAAATATTAATTTTCTCTTAAATCCTTATCTTTTCGATGTGTATCCATCTGATTTTTTCGAAATCGTAGGCTGAAATTGGCTTGTCAAAACTGTCAAATGTATGGGAAGCTATTTTTATTCCTCTTAATGTAAATTTGCTTTCTATCCTTACAATTACAAGTGTGTGTGCAAATGTTTCTCCCTCAAATGATAGTTGCGCTAAATCTCCTATTTCTATGTTGTTTTGTGTTGTTTCTATTGCTTGTGGTCCAGTTCCTTTGTTGTTTATTAAAAATTGATACAAGTATTCTACCCCACTCCATGAGGGGGATTTGTTGTTTCCATTGATATAGTACCACCCTAAGTCTTTTTGGTAGTTCATGATTTTGCTTCCTTGATAGATACATTGCGAGGCAAAGCTTGTACAATCTCCTCCTACTGCATCAAAGTTGTAGTAACTTGGGTTTCTTTTTAAGGCCCATTTTTTGGCATATTCTATGGTAGCTTGTCGGTTATATTCTTTGTATCTCATGAAATTTCCTCCTTAGTAAATTATATGGCTGTTTTCTTGCAAAATTGCAAAAAAAGAACAGCTTATGCTGTTTCTTTTTCATTTTGTTTTTCTGGCATTTGTCTTTTTTTCTTAGCAATTGGTTTTCTTCTTGGCTTTTCTTCATTGATAACAATCTCTGGTTCTTTTCCTTCTAAAACAGTTTCTTTGCTTATGGTACATTTTTCAATATTGGGATTCGAAGGAATTTCATACATAATATCTCTCATAATCTCTTCAATAATAGAGCGTAAACCCCTTGCACCTGTTTTTCTTTCAATGGCTTTTTCCACAATTGCTTCAATGGCTTCTTCTTTAAATACTAATTCTACTCCATCAATTTGGAATAATTTTTCGTATTGTTTTACTAAAGCATTTTTAGGCTCTACTAATATTTTAACTAATGCCTCTTTGTCTAATTCTTTTAGGGTTGCAATTATTGGCAATCTTCCTATAAATTCTGGAATTAACCCAAATTTTAATAAATCTTGTGGCAATAACTCTTGGAAAATTTCATATTGCTTGATTTCTTTTTTGCTTTTGATTTGACTTCCAAAACCGATTGCTTTTTCTCCTGTTCTATTTTTGATAATGTCTTCTAATCCTTCAAATGCTCCACCACAGATAATTAGAATATTTTCTGTGTTGATTTGAATTAGCTCTTGGTTTGGATGTTTTCTTCCCCCTTGTGGTGGTACAGAGGCAATGGTTCCTTCGATTATTTTTAATAAAGCTTGTTGTACCCCTTCACCACTTACATCTCTTGTAATCGATGGGTTTTCACTTTTTCTTGTTATTTTGTCAATCTCGTCAATATAAATAATTCCTTTTTCTGCTTTTTGAATATCACCATCTGCTGCTTGGATTAGTTTTAATAGTATATTTTCTACGTCTTCTCCTACATAGCCTGCTTCTGTTAGTGTTGTAGCATCTGCTATCGCAAATGGTACATTTAATATCTTAGCCAAAGTCCTTGCTAATAACGTTTTTCCACATCCTGTTGGTCCTAATAGCAAGATATTACTTTTTTGAATTTCTACATCTTCTTTGGATGCATTTTCTTCATGGGCTACTCTTTTATAATGATTGTATACGGCTACTGATAACGTTTTTTTCGCTTCTTCTTGCCCTACTACATAATCGTCTAAGATTGCTTTTATTTCTTTTGGACTTGGAATATTACTTAATTCGTTTAAGGTGTAGCCTGCTTTTTCATCTTCAAACATTTCAGTTTCAATGATGCTGTTACAAAGTTCTACACATTCGTCACAAATGTATACTCCTGGTCCTGCTACTATTTTTTTTACATTTTCTTGTGCTTTTCCACAAAATGAACATCTTACACTTTTTGGTGTATCATTTTTTGCCATCTTTTTCTTTCTCCCTCTTCTATATCCTCTATATTTGAAAAAGAATTGCTATTTGCCTAGGCACACTTTGTTTTCAATTTATGAGGCGTACGAGGGTACGTTGATTAAATTGAAAATGAAGTGTAACAACGCCAAATACAATTATCTTTCAAACATTTATTTTCTCTTATCCATAATACCATCTATTAAACCATATTCCAAAGCCTCTTTAGCTGTCATATAATTATCTCTTTCTGTATCTTTTTGGATAGTTTCTATGCTTTGACCAGTTCTATCACTTAAAAATTTATTTAATTTTTCTCTTGTTTTTACAAGGTGATCTGCATGAATTTTAACTTCAGTTGCTTGCCCAGAAATTCCGCCACCACCGATTAATGGTTGATGGATTAAAATTTCTGCATTTGGTGTAGCAAAACGTTTTCCTTTTTCGCCTGCAGCTAAAAGTGCTGCTCCCATACTTGCTGCCATTCCAACACAAATAGTTGACACTGGGCATTTAATGTAATTCATAGTATCAATAATTCCCATTCCATCAGTAATGGATCCACCTGGTGAGTTAATATATAAATTGATATCTTTATCTGGATCTTCTGATTCTAAAAATAGTAATTGTGCAATGATTAAACTAGATGTAGTTGGATTTACATCTTCTCCTAAAAATATAATTCTATCTTTTAATAATCTTGAAAAAATATCGTATGATCTTTCTCCTTTACTAGTTTGCTCTACAACATAAGGTACTAAACTGTTTTTTTCTAACATAATCTTTCCTCCTCTTCCATGATTTTTTGACTGTGTTCCCAAAATCATGGTTTCTTAAGTTTTTTATTTTTGTAAAGCGATGTTTTTTTGCCCCGTCCCAAAAAACATCGCCCTGTCATTTTATTTTATTTTTGCATTTTTTACTAGGAATTCTAATGCTTTTTCGTTTGCTAATCCTTCTTTCATATAGTTTCTTACATTTTCGTTTTTAAGGAATTCTTCGTCGTTTTCTTTTCCATAATTCTTAGCCATTTCTTTTAATTTTTCGTCTATTTCTTCGTTCGTTGCTTCGATTTTTTCTGCTTTTATAATTGCTTCTAATGCTAATCTTGATTTGATGGCTTCTATTGCTTGTGGTTCATATTCTTTTTTCATGTCTTCTTCGGTTTTTCCCATCATTTGAAGATATTGTTCTAATTTTAATCCTTGGTAAGATAGACGCTGAGACATGTTTTGTAACATGCTGTCTATTTCGGTTTCAATCATTCCAGATGGAATTTCTACTTTTACGTTTTCACATACGGCTTTTATTACTGCATCTTGTGTTTCGTATTTTGCTTTGTCGTCGTTTTGTTTTTGATTTTTTTGTTTGATGTCTTCTTTTAGTTCTTTTAGAGTGTCAAATTCGCTTACGTCTTTAGCAAATTCGTCGTCTAATTTTGGTAGTTCTTTTTTCTTGATTTCATGTACTTTTACTTTGAAGGTTGCGTCTTTTCCTGCTAAGTCTTTTGAGAAGTATTCGTCTGGGAATTTTACTTGGATGTCTTTTTCTTCATCAATTTTCATACCAATTACTTGATCTTCAAATCCTGGAATAAAGGTGTTACTTCCTATTTCTAATTCATGCCCTTCTGCCTTTCCTCCTTCAAATGCGTTTCCGTCAACAAATCCTTCAAAGTCGATGGTTGCTATGTCGCCTGTTTCTACTGGTCTATCTTCTATAGTTACAAGTCTTGCGTTGTGTTCTTGCATGTGGCTTAGTTCGTGTTCTAATTCTTCGTCCGTTACATTATACTCAATTTTTTTAATTTCTATACCTTTATATTTTCCAAGTTCTATTTCTGGTTTGGTTTGCATGATGGCTGTGAAGATTACGTCTTTTCCTTTTTCGATTTGGCTTACATCGATGTCTGGTCTACTAACGACTTCTAACTTGTTTTCTTTTACTGCTTCTTCTAATGCATCTCCTGCTACTTCGTTGAATGCGTCTTCATAGAATATTTCTTTTCCATAATATTTTTCTACGATTTGCATTGGTGCTTTTCCTTTTCTAAATCCTGGTATGTTAAAGTATTTTGCACTTTTAAAATATACTTTTTTTATGGCTTCTTCAAATTTTTCTGCCTCAATGGTTATTTCTACTTTTACTTCATTTGCGTTTTTTGTTTTTTCTACTTTACAGTTCATTTTTTTCAATTCCTTTCTTCTCCTTGCTTAAGTTCTTTCTTTGTTGTTACGATTTAAACTTTAGGCTTAAAGCGTAACGGCTCATTTATTATACCACATTTTTCCTATTTTGCAAGGAATTTTTGATATTTTTCAAAAAATACTTGTTTTTTTTTATTTTTTGTGTTAAACTTGTTACTAGTCAATTTATTTTTAAGATTTAGGAGGTGCAATTAAGAATGGCAGTATGTGAAATTTGTCAAAAAACAGCAAGTCATGGAAATAAACTTAGTATTACTCGTTCTCATATCAGCAAAAGGTCTCCTCGTACTTGGAAACCAAATTTAAGAAGAGTAAAAGTTGATATGAATGGAGAAACTAAAAGAATTTATGTATGTGCAAAATGTTTAAAAGATGGTAAAGTAAAAAGAGCTTAAGAAACAGCTCTTTTTTTGTTAATGATTTTAGTCTTTAATTCCAAATATTAATTTTACAAACCCTCTTAAAAATTTTGGTACTTTTTTTACGACAACTGTCATAGGTATCTCCCTCCTTTATTTTAACAAGCAAGCCACATAAATCCAACGGCAATTACAATTACTCCTATTATAAATAGCCAACCTGTTATAGGAAGTAATAATACTAATAAAATTCCTAACCCAAAACCAATAAGACATATGGCTAATGTTTTTCTAAATAATTTTAACATTTGATTATTACCTCCACTGTTTTTGTATATTATATTATTTATACTAATTATTGGTTCCTTTTTATGTAAAACTTTTTTTGATGACCTACCTAATAAATCTGGAACTATTGACAACGCCCTCCTTTTTCTTATAAAATAGCTCTTGGAGGCGATTACCTTGAAAAAACAAGAAATCATCAATTTAATAGAAGCTTTAAAAAACAGATATCCTGATGCAACTTGTAGCTTAGATTTTACAACACCATTTGAACTAGTTGTAGCAGTTATGCTTTCTGCCCAATGTACAGACGAAAGGGTGAATAAAACGACACCTAAGCTTTTTGCCCGTTGTAAAACCATCCAAGACTTTGCTGATATTGACCTTACCGAACTAGAAAAATTAATCCACCCTTGTGGTTTTTATAAAAACAAAGCCAAAAATATCAAATTATGTGCCAAACAAGTTTTAGAAACATTTCATGGTGAAGTTCCTCATACTATGGACGAACTTACCAGTCTAGCTGGTGTTGGTAGAAAAAGTGCTAATGTTATTTTATTAGAAGTTTTTGGAATTGCAGAAGGAATTGCTGTAGATACCCATGCTAAAAGAATTTCAAATTTAATTGGTTTATCAAAACAAAAGGAACCAGAAAAAATAGAACAAGATTTAATAAAAATTTTCCCTAAAGAATATTTAAAAGACATCAATCATATTTTTGTTTGGCATGGCAGAAATACTTGTATCGCTAGAAAGCCACAATGTGACTTTTGTGTTATAAATCATTTGTGCAAATTTTATCAATCAAAAAAATAGTTTAAGATTGACAAAATACAAAAATCAATATAAAATAGCATATAGAAATACTATTTTAGGAGGAATTTTTTATGTTAAAAAACAAATTCAAAATAATTGCAATGCTAACACTAATTGTTTTAGCTCTTACCGTTCCTATCGTCAGAGCAGAAAACGAAACACCAGCAGAAGTTACTTCTCCACCGGCAGAAGAAACCAATGAAAAAGCTCCTGACGGTGTAGTAAATCCTGAAGTCAACCCAGAAGTTACTAATCAAACTACTACAGAAGATAATTTTAAAAAACATGATGTTTATTTAACTGGTGATAATGTAACAGTTGATTACATTGTTGATGGCAATTTATTTATCTTTGCTAACCATGTTACGATTAATTCACAAATTGGAGGAGATGCCTTTATTTGTGCTAATACCGTTACAGTTGGTGAACAAGGATATGTATTTAGCAACTTATTTACCTTATCTAAAGAAGTTCACATTACTGGTGTTGTTTATGACTTATATGCCGCTGCTGAAAATACAACTATTACAGGATATGTTTATCGTGATGTCCATGTAGGAGCTGATACTGTTAATATTTTTGGTACCGTTGGAAGAAATGCCTTTGTAGATTGTGCTAATTTTAGTTTAGTAAAAAATGCAGAAGAAAATAATGAGCAAGAATCCACTGAAAATAAGCAAGGTAGTATTAATGGTAGTTTAAAATACTCTGCTAATACAGAAGCTTCTATTCCAGAAGGAGCTGTTTCTGGAGAAACTAATTTTGAACAAGCAAAATCTTTTTCTGGAAATAACCTTACAGAAAAAATTATGGATTTAGGAACTTTTGTAATTACTGTTATTGCCGTTTGGTTAATATGCTTATGGCTAGCACCTAAATTCTTAAAAAATACTACTACTTTATTAACTAGCAAAAAAGTTTTACCTGTTATTGGTTTAGGAATCTTAACACCTATTGTAGCAGTCCTAGCAACTGTCCTATTCTTTGTTTTAGGTATTACTTCTACTTTAGGATTATTAGCAATGCTAATTATAACTACTTTAGTAGCAATTAGTACAGCCATGTTTATTATTACCGTAAACCAAATTATTTGTCAAAAACTAAAAATAGAAAAAACAATTGGTATTTTTGGTATGTTAGTAGTTTGTGCTATTGCTTTATGGCTAGTTGGCTTAATTCCTTTTGTTGGTCCTGTTTTAGGATTAGTTGTCGTTATTTTGGGATTAGGTATTATAGCATCTAGTTTAGTTTTAAAGAAAAAAGATTAAATAGCAGGGATTTTGGGGACGTTCCTTAAAATCCCTCTTTTATATTATAATAGCTTTTTTAAAATAATAATCCCCCATAAAAAAGTTTTGATTGAAAGTGATTGAATTAGAAATTCTTTATTCATAATATGGAAAATGTTCATGCTTGACATGAAATGGCGCCATATTATGAATTTAGAATTTCTATGAAAATCAGCTTGAACGATAAACTTTTTTATGGGGG
>CANRXN010000040.1 GCA_947643945.1 uncultured Clostridium sp. | reverse complement strand
CAATTTTTGCATTTCCTCGTTTTTTTATTTCTTCAATATTTTGGATATATTTTTCGTCAAATACTAAAACATCCGCTTTGCTTCGAACTAAGCAACTTTCTAACTCCTCTACTTGCAATTCTTTGTCCAGTGGAATACTCAAAATTCCACCAAGTAAATTGGTTAAATGGGTAAGTGCCCATTGATAACAGTTTCTTCCAACAATGGCGACTCTTTTTTCTTGGTATCCTAAGTCATAAAATTTAGTTCCTAATTGATTGACTTCTTCTAAAAGTCTTGTGTAGCTTACTTCTTCATAAGATACTGTCTTTTCTTCTTTATGTTTGATAACAAAAGCTGGTTTTTCTTTGTATTTGCTTACCGCATCCCCGGATAAGCTCTTTTATGTTTTTGAACTCAGTTGCTTCAAAATATTTTTCTCTTTCCATATTTTTACCTTCTTTATCTAGTATTGATTACTAGATTATCACATCTCAAATATGTTGTCAAGTAGTTGACTAGAAAGTCAAAAAGTGCTATAATTATTGCCATAGAGGTGATTTTGACAATGAATACAAAGATTGAAGATTTCCATCTTCCAAGATGGAATGAACTTCCTTCTATTGATTTGTATATTGATCAGCTAGTTTCTTTTTTGGAACAGTATTTGGCTGGTTATATTAAAAATGATAGCGAAAAAGATGAAAAAATTATAACTAAAACTATGATTAATAACTACGTAAAACATAAAACTATTAAGGCTCCTACGAATAAGAAGTATAATAAAGAGCATATGGCTTCTTTGTTTGTTATTTTTGTTTTAAAAGAGGTTTATAGTATTCATGAGATAGAAAAATTGATTGGCTTAGCTTTAAAGACTTCTCCTATTGAGCTTGCTTATGATCGCTTTTGTAGTGAGCTTGAAAAGGCAATTCGTATTGTTTTTGCGGAAAAGCATTATATTAAGAATAGTAAGCTTTCTAAGGAACAGTATATTTTACGAAATGTGGTTCAGTCTTTTGCTAATAAATTGTATGTGCAAAGGGTGTATTTGAAGAAGTGATAAATTTTCTACACTTCTCCATACCCTTTTTCAATCATAGACTCTTCAATATGATTTACACGCTTCATAACAGAAACCATAAGCTTCACTAAAATTGGTTTCATATTAGAAGCTTTAATTGCAATTCCTTTTGCCAAGCAAGCCTCTTTTACCCCAGTATACTCTGTTTTTAAAACAGGAAGCATAGAAAGAGAAATACAAACTAACAACTGGATATCTTCCAAATTTACCTTAAATAATTTTAAGGGCGTACAAATACTTTTTATGGTACTGGCTAAATTTCTTACGGTAATTGTTTTGGCATAAATAAAAGTAATATGACAAACTAAAACCAATTTAATTGCCACTAAAAAAGCATACGGATAATTGGCTAAAATGCAGTTAATTACTACTGTTAACAAGATAAACGGTAACAACTTTATTATATTTTGAAGAGCATCTATTGGTTTTATTTTGCAAATTATCATAGCTAGAATATTTATTAGCAACACCATTCCTAATAAAAGATTGCTATTGATAAAAAATATGAAACTGGCATATATGACAAAACCTAAAAAAGTAATAACGTCTTTCATTTTTAATTGATATCCTCCTATGAATTTTTAATAAGTCCCTTCACTTTTGTAACCAACTCGTCCATTGAATAATCTTCAAGCTCAATTTCAATTCCTTCTTGCTTTAATCTTTTGGCAATTTCTATAACTGTAGGAAGCTTAATATCATATTGGGCGAACGCATCGATTCTTTTTTGCAATTCTTCTTTTCTAATTTCCTCTACTATTTCTCCTTCTTGCAAAATAAGAATTCTGTCTGCTAGCAACATTTCCTCTGCCATATTGGTAATATAAATAATGGTGTATCCCTCTTTTTTTAAATTTTCTACAATATGATAAATTTCCTCTTTTCCCTTACTGTCAATCATGGTAGTTGGCTCGTCAAACACAATAATTTTAGGTTGTTTGGCAAGAACTTCACCAATTACAATTCTTTGTTTTTGTCCTAAAGATAACTCATATAGGTCTTCTTGCTTTTTGTCTTTCATATTGACTTTTTCTAAAGAACTATCGATTCTATTTCTAATTTCTTCTTGTGACAAGCCTTTTAAAGAAAAAGCCACCTCGTCACAAACATTGTTAAAAATAATTTGATTTTCTGGATTTTGAAAAACAATACCAATCTTTTTTCGTAATTCTTCTTTATTTTTGCTATTTCCCACTTCTAAATTATCAATTAAAATTTTTCCTTCTTTGGGTTTTAGAATACCAGAAATCAACTTTCCTAAAGTAGATTTGCCTGACCCATTTTTTCCCATAACAACAACCGTCTCTTTTTCTTGGACGGTAAGGTTTAGGTTTTTTAAGATATCTTTTCCCTTTTTATATCGATAGGTTACGTTTTCTAATTTAATCATTTTCGCCTCTCAAATATTTGTTAAATGGTTTTCTTAAAGCTCTTTCTAAAAATGCCATCATAATGACTTTAATTGGCACCATAACTAATTCTTTTACTAACCTTGAAGCTAATAGCACAAAAAATGCTTTTCCTGTTGTAATTTTTAGCCATAAGGTATTTAGCCCTATATTGCAAACTACTGTGACCAAACAAACGGCTAAAATTAGTCTTAAAATAAATTGTTTATTGGTATAACTATCTTCTTGCCTTTTATATAATAAAAATCCATAAATTGTTGCTGCAACTGCAGTCGTAACCGTATAGCCAATAAAGAAAGAGCCAAAAGGAAACAAGGTAGCACCAATTAAATCGCTTAAAATACTAATTAATATCGTCCACTTAGGTCCAAGCCAAATAGCACAAAGAATCGTTGGTACAAAAGAAAAACTAATTGTCACAATCGGTGTTTTAATTGACAAAAATCTGGACAACACAATTGTCATAGTCATTAACAATGCTGCTAAAATCATTTTCTTCATTTTAGACATTTAAAATTCCTCCATTAAATTAAAATATTGATTTTATAAAGTTTATATATTTTTTATAAAACTTTTTTAAGTACTATTACTACTTCATTTTCTCCTTAATCCTAACTAACGTATTTAATGCATCAATTGGTGTTAATTCATTTAAATTAATCTTATCGACTTCATGAGCAATTTCAGCTAGCTTATAATTATACATATCAAACTGTCCTTCTACTTGCTTTTTATCCTGTTTTTCTTGTTTTTCGCCGGTTAGAATATTCTTCCTTTCCAAAGAACGCAAAATCTCGTCGGCTTTTTTAGTTACAAGCTTTGGAACCCCCGCTAAACGTGCTACATGAATACCATAACTTTCGTCTGTTCCACCTCTTACAATTTTTCTTAAGAAAATAATATCTTCTCCTTTTTCTTTTACGGCAATGGAATAATTTTTAATTCCTTCTAGTTTTTCTTCTAGTTCTGTTAATTCATGATAATGGGTAGCAAATAAGGTCTTTGCCCCACATTTTTCTTTATCAGCGATAAATTCGGCAACTGCCCATGCAATCGATAAACCGTCATAAGTAGAGGTTCCTCTTCCAATTTCGTCTAAAATAACTAAACTGTTATTGGTTGCTTCTTTTAAAATGGTTGCCACTTCCATCATTTCTACCATAAAAGTACTTTGCCCCATGCTTAAGTCATCTGAAGCTCCTACTCTGGTAAAGATTTTGTCTACCACTCCAATTTTAGCAGATTCTGCTGGAACAAAACTTCCGCACTTGTGCCATTAAAGTAATTAAAGCTACTTGCCTCATATAGGTAGATTTTCCTGCCATGTTTGGTCCTGTAATAATGGATAAACGATTTTCTTGTTTGTCTAAATAGGTGTCGTTTTCAACAAAACTTCCGTGGTCCTAGAATTTTTTCAATCACAGGGTGTCTTCCGTTTTTGATGTTAATCGCTCCTGTGCTATTTACTTCTGGCATGCAATAATTCATGTCTTCTGCTACTTCAGCAAAAGAGGTTAAGACATCTAAACTAGAAATAACTTCACTCGTTTTTTGTAATCTTTTTACATTTTTAGCAATTTCGTCACGAATCGCTACAAAAGCATCATATTCTAAGGTTACCACTTTTTCTTCTGCCCCTAAAATTTGATTTTCCAAGTTTTTTAGTTCTTCTGTTATGTATCTTTCGGCATTAGCTAAGGTTTGCTTTCTAACAAAGCGGTCTGGCACTTGACTTAAGTAAGATTTGGTGACTTCTATAAAATAGCCAAATACTTTGTTAAATCCAATTTTTAGGTTTTTAATGCCCGTTTTTTCCCTTTCGTCTAATTCTAATTGAACTAGCCAGTTTTTCCCTTCTGTTTGCGCTGTTTTTAGGGTATCAATTTCTTCGTCATATCCTAATTTAATAATCCCTCCATCTTTAATGGTCATTGGTGGGTCGTCGATAATGGCCCCATCAATTAGTTGATAGATATCTTGTAGCTCGTCTAAATTTTCAGTCAATTGTTTTAGTAATTCACTTTTGCAATCACTTAAAACTCTTTTTACTTCTGGCAATTTTAAAAGTGAATTTTTTAAGGTTACCATGTCTCTAGCATTGGCATTTCCATAAGCCATTTTACCTGCTAGACGTTCAATGTCATATACTTTTTTTAGATTGTCAACAATATCTCCTCGAAGCATAACATTATCTTTTAGTTCTTTTACCGCATCTAGCCTTCGATTAATTTCTAGCACATCTACTAATGGGTCGTTTAGCCATCTTCTTAAAAGCCTTCCTCCCATTGAGGTTGAGGTTTTATCTAATACCCATAAAAGTGTTCCTTTTTTGGATTTGTCTCTTAATTTTTCGGTAATTTCTAAGTTTCTTCTGGCATTTATGTCTAGTGCCATATACCTAGATAGTTGATAAACTACTATTTTGTTGATGTGGTTTAAGCTGGTTTTTTGCGTTTGTTCTAGGTATTCCATTAAGGCATGGATAGAACTAATGGCTAACGTTTTTTCTGCGAAGTTTTCCTGTTTTTGGTCATTATTATTTACGATGCTAAAACGCAAATCTAAATTTTCTACTTCACTATTAAAAAATTTGTCATGAAAGTTTGTAATATAAATATTAGGAAATCTTTCTTTTATTTTTGCTATTTCTTCTGTGGAATCTTGCATCATAGAATTAACTACTAATTCGGCTGGTGTGTATCTTGCCATTTCGTCTAGTAACATTGGAAAATTGTTATTGTCTTTAATTTCTGCTGCATAAAATTCCCCGGTTGATATGTCACAAATGCTGATACCAAAATAGATACCAGATTTGTAAATAGACATGATGTAGTTGTTTTTTCTTTCTTCTAACATATTACTTTCTACTACGGTTCCTGGAGTTACTACTTTGATAACACCTCTTTTTACAATTCCTTTGGTGTTTTTTGGGTCTTCCAATTGCTCACAAATAGCTACTTTGTATCCTTTGTTTACTAGTTTTGCAATATACATTTCGGCTGCATGGTGTGGCACACCTGCCATGGGCGCTCTTTCGGCTTGTCCGCAGTCTTTTCCAGTTAGGGTTATTTCTAATTCTCTTGCTACTAATATTGCATCATCAAAGAACATTTCGTAGAAGTCTCCTAGTCTGTAAAATAGGATACAGTCTTTGTATTCTTCTTTGGTTTCGAGATATTTTTGCATCATTGGTGAATATTGGGCCATTTATATTTCTCCTTTCAAATACCACATATGCTCTGAAATAATTTTTAAATTTATCATTTTTCCTATTAAATCTTTTTCTCCTTCAAAAACAACCACTTTATTACTATCCGTTCTACCAGTTAGTAAGTCTTTGTTATTTTTGCTTTCCCCTTCTACTAAAATGGTTTGATTGGTACCTAAATATTTTTCGTTATTTTCCTCAATTTGACTTTCTACCAAGGCTTTTAACTTATCAAAGCGTTCATGCTTTTGTTCTTCTGGAATTTGATTCTCCATTTTATCTCCCGGTGTTCCCACACGTCTTGAATAGATAAACATATATACTTGTTCAAATTTTACTTTTCTTACCACATCTAAAGTATCTTGGAATTCTTCGTCCGTTTCTCCCGGAAATCCTACAATAATGTCGGTTGATAGTTTTAGGTTAGGAATTTTTGCTTTCATTTTATCCACTAATTCTAAATATTGTTCTTTGGTATATTTTCGATTCATTTCTTTTAAGACCTTGGTGTTTCCAGATTGCAATGGTAAGTGTACTAATTTACATACTTTGTTACAACTGCTAATCGCTTCAATTACATCGTCTGTAAAATCTTTTGGATGTGGCGATACGAAACGGATTCTTTCTATTCCTTCTATTTGGTTGATGGCTTTTAATAAGGTGGCAAAGGAATGGACTCCTTGGTATTCTTCAAATTCGATTTTCTTTTCTTTTTCAACTCTTAAGTACGAATTAACATTTTGACCAAGCAGGGTAATTTCCTTATAGCCCTTTTTGCCTAAGTCTTGAACTTCTTGGATAATATCTTTTGGTTTTCTACTTCTTTCGCGTCCTCGTACATAAGGGACAATACAGTAACTGCAAAAATTGTTACAGCCATTCATAATGGTAACAGAAGCTTTTATTTTGCTGTCTCTCTTGATTGGCAAACCTTCATGGATTTCACCTTCAATATCAATAATGTCTTCTTGTTTTTTCTTTTCTTGTAAGGCTTTTTCTAGATTTTCTGGAAATTTGTGCAAGGTATGAGTTCCAAATAAAATATCGACAAAAGGATAGCTTTCTTTGATTTTATCGGTAATGTGTTTTTCTTGCATCATACAGCCACCAATGGCAATAATTAAGCCTTTTTCTTCTTTTAGTCTTTTTAATTCTCCTAATTTTCCGAAAAAGCCTATCTTCTGCATTTTCTCTTACACAACAAGTATTAAAGACTGCTATATCTGCTTCGTTTTGATTTTTGGTTTCTTGATATCCCATCTGTTCTAGCATTCCACATAGTTTTTGGGAATCATTCTCGTTTAGCTGACAGCCAAAGGTTTGTATGATATATTTTTTCATGCGTTTTTTTGTCTCCTTTTTGTTAAATTCTTTTCTATTTTATTACAAAATCCGCTTTTTTTCAAGCGATTTTTACAATTACAATTATTTTTTGATTTTTAT
The DNA here is from genome assembly GCA_947643945.1 of uncultured Clostridium sp. Classification (GTDB taxonomy): domain Bacteria; phylum Bacillota; class Clostridia; order TANB77; family CAG-508; genus CAG-269. The sequence goes on along the minus strand of CANRXN010000040.1, from coordinate 546 downwards.
CGACTTATGTAAAGTGATATGGTATAATAGTGTCACGCTGTTGTAATAATACGAAAAAAGACACTTGTAAATTTTAGTTATACTGGTTTCACCCTTTCCTGTAGGGTAGCTCTCGCCTAGAGCTACCCTCATTTTTATTGTTTTACTTTTTAAGCTACTTGCACTTTTTTTATTTCATGATATAATTGCATTGTGCAAGGAGGAAACCATGGGAAAATTTGATAATCTTAAAGTTTCAAAAACAAGTAAAAGAAAATACCAATATGACTACACCAAACTATATAAAAAAGGACGTTTTGCAACTTCTGTTGATTATAACTATTTTGAAAACCTTTATATTTTAGAATTATTAGACGCAAATCAAAAAAACAAATTTAGTGAAGACTTACTAACTTTATGGGGTAAATTAGACATGCAAGCTTATATTGATTATGACTTAGGAAACACCATCAATTTGTATTTCAATAACAACTTTAATCGTACACCTGTAAAGGACTTAGCAGATTACAACTACATGCATGAAGACAGCCGAAAAATGAACCTTTT
>CANRXN010000039.1 GCA_947643945.1 uncultured Clostridium sp. | reverse complement strand
AAAATGGCATTTTAGAATTTAAAACAAAAATATATGGGAAAGAAACAAAATTAACACTTAAACTATATGGAAAACACCATATAACCAATATCATATTAGCCATAAAAATAGCAGAAATCTACCAAATAAGCTATGAAAACATAGTAAAAGCAATCCAAGAATTTAAGCCTGTAGAAGGAAGATTAAAGGTTTTGAAAAACCAAGCAAGAGATATCATTGTAATAGATGATGCTTATAACTTTAGTATAGAAGCTATAAAACTTGGCTTAGAGACAGCTAAAAAGCAACAAAGTAAAAGAAAGATTGCAGTTATTGGAGAAATGTATGCGTTAGGAGACGAAGCTAAAAAGATACACCAAGAATTAGGAAAATATTTAGAAACTTTAAAGCTTGATGCCATATATGTTATGGGAAATAATACTAAATATTATGGAGAATTAGAACAATTAAAAAGTTTTGAAACCATAGAAGAGTTAATAAAGTGTTTAGATAAAACCATACAAGAAGGGGATTTAATTTATATAAAAGCATCTAATGCCCAGAATTTCAATAAAATAGTAAATTACCTAATAGAAAAATGCGAGGTTAAATAAATGAAAATATTAAAACCACAAAAAATAGAAAAAGAAAAATTAGAACCAATCCAAACTATAGAAGAACAACTAGAAGAAACTTTTCAAAATAAAATACTACAAAATTTACAAAAAGAAAACATAGAACTAAAAGGATTAGAATTTGAAAAAGTAATATTTGATACCATAGAAATTACCAATAGTAAATTAGAAAAAAATATTTTCACAGATGTGTATTTTAAAAATTGTAATTTTTCCAATACTTCTTTTGAAGGTTCTAGCTTTATACGATGTGAATTTGAAAATTGTAAAATAGCAGGATGTAGCTTTGTGGAAACTAGCTTATATCATGTATCTTTTTTAGAAACAAATGCTAATTATATCAACCTTACAACCGCAAGATTAGAAAATGTACTTTTTGAAAATTTAGGATTAAGAAATAGTTATTGGCAAGAAAGCAAATTGAAAAATGTGGAATTAGAAAGAACAGACCTAAGCAATGCACAAATTTTTAAGACGAGTCTAAAAGATATTGACTTATCTCAAAGCACAATAGAAGGAATGGCGGTATCATTAGAGGACATTAAAGGGGCAACTATTGATATGCTACAAGCACCAGAATTATTGTATTTATTAGGTGTTAAAATTAAGTAGATATCCCCACTGGTCCCCACTGGTTCCGGGTTTAAATGGGGACATTTTTCATATGTCTTCCAATAAGTTTAAGCACCAGTGAAGACAAAAGAGGAAAAGGAGAAAAGAAATGAAAGAAAAAGAAAAAATGTTAGCAGGAGACTTGTATGATGGAGCAACCAACAAAGAATTAATTAAAGAGTTATACCAAGCAAAAGATTTATGTTATGAATACAATCAAATAAAGCCATCTAATATAAAACAAAGAAAAGAAATTATGAAGAAGATTCTAGGTGCTACCAAAGAGAATTTTTTAATTGAACAACCCTTCATGTGTGACTATGGCTACAATATAGACATTGGCGAGAACTTTTATGCCAATCATAATATGATTATCTTAGATGGAAATAAAGTGAAATTTGGTGATAATGTATTTATTGCACCAAATTGTAGTTTCTACACGGCAGGACATCCTTTAGACTATGTAATTAGAAATAAAGGACTAGAGTATGCTAAACCAATCGAGGTAGGAGATAATGTATGGATTGGTGGAAACGTGGTGGTTTTGCCGGGTGTTACAATAGGGAATAATTGTGTAATTGGAGCAGGAAGTATAGTAACAAAAGACATTCCAGACAATAGTTTAGCAGTTGGAAATCCATGTAGGGTTATTAAAAAGTTGTAAACGTCCCCAATGAAACCCGGAACCAGTGGGGACAAAAAAGGAGAAGAAATGAATAAAGTAAACTGGACAAGTGACCAACAAGAAGCAATTAAAGAAAAAGGCTCAAACATACTAGTAGCAGCTGCAGCACGGAAGTGGGAAAACAGCTGTGTTGGTAGAAAGAATTATTAATAAAATCATAAATGAAAAAATAGATATTGACAAATTATTAGTGGTAACCTTTACCAATAGTGCAGCAGCAGAAATGAGAGAAAGAGTTTTACGGTGCAATTTATAAAAAAATAGAAGAAAATCCAGAGGACGAAAACTTACAAAGGCAAATAACTTTGTTAAACAAAGCAAGTATTTGTACCATTGATTCGTTTTGTTTAGAAGTAGTACGAAACAATTTTTATGAATTAGAAGATATTTCGCCGAACTTTAGAATTGCAGATACTACTGAAATCGAGCTACTAAAACAAGAAGTATTAGAAGATATATTTGAAGAAAAGTATGAATCCCAGGACGAAGATTTTAGCAAACTAATTAATATCTACACCAGTTATCGTGACGATACGCCATTAAAAGATTTAGTATTAAAAATAGATAGCTATATACAAAGCAATCCCTTTCCTCAAAAATGGTTAAGTGAAAAAATAGAGATGTTCAATTTAAGTGACAAACTAGAAGAAGATTTTAGCAAAACACCATGGGGAGAAATTTTACTGCAAGAAATAGAAGAAGAAGCAACAGACGATATAACGATGTTAGAAAAGGTAGAAAAAGAGTTAGAAAAAGAACCAAGTTTGGAAAAATTTTACCAAACGATAAGAAGCGATTTAGACCAATTACAAAATCTAAAGAATAATTTAAATAATTGGGATAATGCCTATGAAATTGCTACTAATTTTAAATTTGTAACGTGGCCAAGAAATAAGGTGGATTTTCAAGAAATAAAAGATAGGGCAAAGGAAGTAAGAGACGAAGTAAAGAAAAAACTAACAAAAGTACTAGATAAAATTTTAATAGAAGATTCCAAGGAAGCAAACCAAGATATCTATGATATGTATCCAGTTTTAAAAAAATTGCAAGATTTAATTCTTACCTTTCAAAAAGAATTTAATCGAAGAAAAAGAGAAAAGAACATAGTGGACTTTAGCGATGTGGAGCATTTTGCATTAGATATTTTATTAAATGCACAAGAGGTAGCTAAAAAATATCAAAACAAATTCGAAGAAATTGCGATTGACGAATACCAAGACAGTAACTTAGTACAAGAATATATATTAACCGCCATAGCAAGAAATAACAATATCTTCATGGTAGGAGACGTAAAGCAAAGTATCTATAAATTTAGGCAAGCTATGCCAGAACTATTTTTGACCAAATACGAAAACTACCAAAAAAAAGAAAACAAAAAAGAAGAAGAAGACCTAAAAATCCAACTATTTAAAAACTTTAGAAGCAAACAAAATGTTTTACAATTTACCAATCGATTATTTGAAAACATTATGAGTAAAAAACTAGGTGATATCCAATATAACGAAGAAGAATTTTTGAATTTAGGAGCCAATTACCCTGAAAGTAAGCAAAACGAAAAAATAGAAATCAATATTCTTGACCCCTTAGCAGAAGAAAATTTAGAAGAAGACGAACAAAGAAAAGAAATTCCTGGGGCAGAAAAAATAGACCAACAAAGATTAAATGAAACAGAAGCAATAGAAGGAGAAGAAGAACCAGAAGAAAACATAGAAGAAATAGAACTAGAGGCAAAATTTGTAGCTAATAAAATCAAACAAATGCTAGATAGCAAATTTCAAGTATGGGACAAAAAACAAGAAAAATATCGTGACCTACAATGTCAAGACATTGTAATTCTACTAAGAGCAACTTCGACTGCGGCACCAATTTATGAGCAAGAACTATTAAACTTACAATTACCAGTATTTGCAGACAGTTCACAAGAATACCTAGACTCCATTGAAATTCAAACGATTATGAGCCTACTAAAAATTATTGACAATCCTATCCAAGACATTCCATTAGTTACCGTTATGAGGTCTAACATAGGAAAATTTACAGACGACGAATTAATTGAGATTCGTTTAGCTGACAAGCAAGACAACTTCTATGGTTGCCTGCAAAAAGCCAAGCTTTTAAGTAGCAAAGAGCTACGACAAAAAATAGAAGACTTTTTAGAAAAGATAAGCAAATGGAGAAAAGAGCAAGAATATCTGGCCTTAGACGAACTAATTTGGAAAATATACGAAGACACAGGATATTACCATTATTGTGGCTTGATGCCAAATGGTTTTTTAAGACAAGCTAACCTTAAAATGTTATTCGAAAGAGCCAAACAATACGAAACAGCAAGCTTTAAAGGACTCTATAATTTCATTTGCTTTATTGACAAGTTACGATTAAGTAGTGGAGACATGGGAGCAGCCAAAATTATAGGGGAAAATGACAATGTTGTTAGAATATTAAGTATCCACAAAAGTAAAGGGTTAGAATTCCCAGTCGTATTTTTAGCTAGCACAGGAAAGCAATTTAATCTAATGGACTTAAACCAAAACCTGTTATTACATCAAGACTTAGGAATTGGCGTAAAATATATCGACTATGAAAAACAAGTACAATATGATACCTTAAGTAAGATAGCCCTTCGTAGCAAAACATTAACGGAAAACTTAGCAGAAGAAATGAGAATTTTATATGTTGCCCTAACAAGAGCAAAAGAAAAATTGATTATAACCGGCATCAAAAAAGATTATGAAGAACAAAAAGAAAAATTATTGCAACAAATCAGGAATATATGAAAAGCAGGATAAAAAGATTAATCCTATTTTAGTGAAAAAATATATCAAATACATTGATTGGATTTTACTAGTGTATTTTTATGAAGAAGCTAACATGCAAGAAATTACGGAACTTAAAAGTTATACCAAAGGTGAGATTTTGGAATTTTGTGCCCAAAAGCAAGATAACGAAGAAAAAAATAATCTAAATATATTGGAAGAACAGGAAGTTAAGCAAGAAGAAATAATAAAAATCGAAAACATGGTAAAAGCAAGTTACCCTTACGAGTTAGCAACCAAAATTCCAACCAAATCTTCTGTTACGAAAATAAAGCAACAAAACGAAGAAAGATTAGAAGTTAGTTTTGGAATTCCTAAATTTATGGGAAAAGACGAAAACACAAAATTAACTGGCGCACAAAAAGGAACGCTATTACATTTATGTATGCAAAAACTAGATGTCAATGAGGAATATGATTTAGACAAAATAAAACAATTAGTTAATAACCTACAAGAAAAAGAAATTATAACTAAAATTGAGGCAGAAAATATTAATTTGAAAAGCATTCTAACGTTTACTACCAGTAAGATTTGGCAAGATATGAAGCAAGCCAAAATACTAGAAAGAGAAAAACCTTTTTATATTACGGTACCTGCCAAAGAAATTTACCAAGAAGAGGTAGAAGAAGACATTTTAGTACAGGGAATTATTGACTTATATTATATCAATCAAAATGACGAGTTGATTTTGGTGGATTATAAAACAGATTATGTGGAAACACAAGAGGATTTAATTTATAAGTACCAAAAGCAATTAGAATTGTATAAACGAGCTTTAGAGGAAGCTTTGGGACAAAGGCTTAAGCATGTGTTTATTTATTCTACTTTTTTGGGAAAAGAAGTGGAGATATAGAACTAAAAAATATGGAGAAATCACCAGCCAAGAATAGTTTTTATGCTTGGTTGCTGCAATCGTAAGATAGTCGTCTTTTTGTTCGGCGACAAACTTATCATAACGCTTAGCAAGATATGCTTCTTCGCTAGACAATGCCTCCTTTAGCTCTTCAATGTATTTTTCAACACTTTCACGGGAAGGTTCAAGAATAGAAACAAATTCTCTTCTGCTAATGAAGGCACCATGAACCTGATTGAACGCTTCGGTTATTGTATTCCAGTCTTGTAAATCGAGATAAAAATAACGCGGATTATCGCTAGAGTTCCAGTTATATAGAGGAACCCAAAATTTATTACGGAGTTCCAATAATTCTTTAAGTGATGGACATATAAGAGCTTTAGTAATAAAAGCCTTAAATGCTCCATCACGTAATTCGATTATCCGCTTCAAAGTTGCCTTCATTTTAGTAATGTTGCCGATGGTTTCGTAAATAGTCTTATTGTCCTGTTGCATAAAAACTTCTCCTTTCCAAAAGTTAAATTTTTAATTGAAGCAACTAAATTATATATAGTTAACATAAAAAAGTCAAGAAAAAAGAATACTAGGACACAAAAATCAAGAAAAAGTTGTTTTTTGAGGAAAAATCTGGTATAATAGAAATGTAAAAAAAGAAAAGAGAAATCTTTTAGGGGGATAAAAAATGGAACCATTTAGCACTTTACAAAAAATCTTCATATGGATAGCTATATTAGTAGGTGTTTTTCTACTTTCCAATTTTTTAATTGAAGTAGGTTTAAATTCTACTTATAAAGACATTACAAGGCAAGACAATAACGAGCAAATTATTGTCTACCAAGCAGATGCGACCTATGTAAATGGAAGAATTAGGGGATTAATTAAAGACACCGAAAAACAAAAAGGTAAGTATGTTAAAGTAGAATTATATTCAAAAACAAATGTTTTAGTAGGAAAAAGTTACATTGAATTAAAAGACACACAAAACGGAGAAGAGCAACCGTTCGAATTACTTTTTAGGGCAAAAGATGTAGCAACTTATAAGATGGAAACAGTAAGCCAAAAAGAAGAAGGACCAGAATTAGAAATTGTTCCAAAAGAGTTAACAAGACCAGAGATTGTACTAGGAACCATCATAACATTGCTGATTTTTTGGGGCTAAAATTTAAGAGAAAACGAATTTTTTTGAAAATTTGACATATTATAAATAGTGTGCTATTATTATGATAGCAATTGCCAACAAGTGAATTTTTCATATGAACAAAAAAAGACTAGGAAGCCTTCAAAAACTTTTCCTAGTCTTTTTCTTTTGCTAGCTATCAAGTTGTTTTATGATTAGATAAATTACATATAGTGCTAGCAGTTTCGTGAAGTTTTTCATATGAACCCTCCTTTCTACCTTGAGAAAGGCAATTACAATATACAACATTTTCCAGCACTTGTCAACCTAAAAATAAAAATTTACTTTACAGGTTCAACATACAATGTTCTTTGATTCGAATAAATAACCATACCGAGGCTTAGCACCATTTGGTTTTTTTACAAATTTAACCTGACAAACATCCACAGGAACATTCGAAGAATTTTTAGCTTTGCTATGGTAAGCAGCAATTTCGGCACATCTTATCAAAATAGCTTCTTCTGGCAATTGATTGAACCTAAGTTGTAAAATAGCATGGCTACCATGAATGTCTTTGGTATGAAACCATAAATCTGTTTTCTTAGCATATTTTAAAGTTAAGTAATCGTTTTCTTTATTATTTCGTCCAACTAACAAAGTAAAACCATCAAATTTATATTTTATAGGATTAAAAGAGACATTCTTATTTTTGGTAAGAGAGGATTTTTTGACCTTTGTCTTTTTTTGATTTTTTAGTTTATCTGTTTTTTCTTTAAAAATTACATTTTCCGTAATTTCCTCAAAAATTTGAGCGACTTCGTCTAGTGTAGAACAATTTTCTAATTCATAAACAATACTTTCAATATAATTTAATTCTTTCAAAGTTTCTTTTTTTTGTAAGCTTACAATGGCTAAGGTATTTTTTAACTTTTGATATTTTTTAAAAAAGAATATTTTGAATTTTTTTTAAGGTATGTTTTTA
>CANRXN010000038.1 GCA_947643945.1 uncultured Clostridium sp. | reverse complement strand
AGTCTTGAAATACTTTTGATGTTTTAGGGTGTCCTAATCAAAAATTATTGACAGTCGTATTTTGGGACAGGCACACAGATGGCCACATTGTCGTATTTTGGGACAGGCACAAAGATGGTCACATTGTCGTATTTTGGGACAGGCACTACATGACCATTAGCTTTCGTCTACATTATCAATAATATCTTTGCATTCCTTCCAACTTGTTACTTTTAAGCAATCATATTGGCTTTCCATTTTTTTAGCTATTTCTTTGGTTCTGTCCTGGGATTTTAAGTCAGCAACAATAATGTTTTTTAAGTAATCTTCTTTTCCATATAATATTTTAAATAGACTAGATCTTAAAAAACCTTCTATTTTTTCTTCTTGATTTTTAACTGCTATGATTAAATAAATTCCATTGGATTGAAATTTTGTGTATGTAAAGATGTCTACTATGCTTTTTACAATTTCAAAAAAACCATAAATGGCAAGTGTCCAAAAAATGGTATTTAGTAAAAATTCCATTGTTTCTAGCCTCCTATGGTTTTATTATATGTTTGTTATCTGTTTTGGTGATTTTTTATTCTAGTAAATTCCTTTATAGACATACCATGTGTTTCCAGAATAATTATTATCTGGGTAAGCATTTCTATTGGTACTAGTTACTGTTTTATTTAAGGATGTTCCTTTTGAATAAGAAGTAGTACTTTTAACAATATACTCATAACAAGTATATTTATTAGATCCATGATAATCCCACCACCAATATGAACTACAAGTACCCGAAGAGCCAGAAGAAGAATTTGACGGATTAATAACCTGATAATAAGAATTCGTAGCACCAAGTATTTGGCTACTGCCTTTCCTTAAACTTGAATAAGTGAATTTTCCAGTTGAACTGTCAAAAGAGGGTTCACTGTAAACGAAAGTATTAGGAGAAACAGAATTCCTATCTGCTATCGTTACAGTCATAGACTTTGTACTTCCTTGCACTTTTTGATATGATGTACTAGAATTACAACCATACATATCCCATGTATACAGTTTCGTTTTTGCTGTTACTGTTGCTTGCCCCTCATTTTCTAAACTATCATATACTTTCACATAGCAATTTGTATTTCCCATACTCATATCTGTTACTGTATAACTTGCTGTTTCTTCTGCTGTCGTTTGTGTATCTACCAACTTTCCATTTGCGTAAAATTCATATTTTGCTATTGTTTTTACATCTACATCAGTAGCTTCTGCTTTTAGAGTAAATGAACTTCCCGATACTGGTGTGGATGTTAATTTAACGATTGGTCCTGTATTATCAAAATAAAATGCTTCACTTTTTCCCGTTCTAGTTGCTCCTGACTCAGTTTCTAATAATGTCCATAAATACCATTTTCCTGTTAGTCCATCTTTTCTTACTGTTCCTCCATTTTCAATAGTTTCCAAAAAACTTTCTTTAGACGGTTCTGCATTTGAATTTGTCCATTGGTATTTTATACTTTTTAATTTTTCATTTGCTTCACTTGCACTTAGTTTCACTTGAAATTCTCTAGCATATTGCTCGCTTCCATTTGGTTCATATATAACTGGTGCAAGTAGTCCTTCTACTTTTGTTATTTCTGTACTAGTTAATTTGGCATATACTTTTATTGTATAAGTTCCATTTTTATCTGTTGAATAGGTTTCTGTTATTTCCTCTTTTTTATTATTATAATTTTCAAAAGTATGTACGATATCACCATCTAAAATAACTTCTATTTTACTAATACCATTTGTTTTTTCCTCTGCTGTGATGGTTATTGTTGCAGAATCACTATTTTCATTTATTTGTGTATTCAATTTTAAATCTGGAAATATCAACTCTTTCTCTTCCCCTACATATTCTCCTATTTTGGGTACACTTCTATCTAAATTAAAAGCATATCCATCTACAATAGCTATATCTCCTTTTATTTTACTACCTTCTAAATTTGTTTTTATAAATTCATCTAAAAATGCGTCTTGATTGTATTTCATATTAATTCTTTTTTCCATCCCTGCTTCGATTAATACTAATGATAGTTTTTCTCTTGCTGTTGCTATCTTTTGTTCTTCTTTTGCCTTGCTTGCTCTTGTTAATATTCCGTTTTCTCCTGTTAAAGTCGCAATTGACACCCCTGCTAAAATTAGTAAAACAATGATGGTAATTACTAATGCTATTAGTGTTATTCCTTTAATTCTTTTCCTTTTATTTTCCATCTTTTTCTTCCCTTCTTTTGTTCATAAAATCATTATATTTTTAGCAGATGAATTTTTCAAGATTTTGTATTGTTTTTAGTAATAACTTTTTTACATAATTTACTTGCTGATTTCTTCCAAAAAATACCAAATGTCGCACTTAGTGCCTGTCCCAAATTAAGACAAAATGTCGCACTTAGTGCCTGTCCCAAACTTGCCACTAAATAAAAAAAGCCACCAGATTTGGTGGATTTTTCTCAAAATTAGATAAGTTGTAAAATAGCAACTTCTGCTCCGTCTCCTCTTCTTGGTCCAGCTTTTATGATACGTGTGTATCCTCCTACGTTTTTGCCTGCGTATTTTGGAGCAATTTCGTTGAATAATTTTGCTGGTAAGTCGATGTTGTTTCCTTCGCTGTCTTTTACTTTGTTTACTTTTCTCATAATTTTTCTTCTTGCATTTAATCTTGTTGGCATGTCTTTTTGTCTTTTTTCAGTGGTTTCTTCTTTTACTACTTTTAAGTATTCTTTGCCATTTTTGCTTTTTACTAGTTCTGTTTCTTTATTTCCTTTGGCATCTAGTTTTGCTTTTACTACTTTAACTTCTACCATTTCAAAGTTGTCTTTTTCTTTGATAGCAAGTGATATTATGCTGTCTGCAATGGCTTTTACTTCTTTTGCTCTTGCTAATGTAGTTTCTACTTTTCCATGCATGATTAGATCTGTTGTTAAAGTTTTTAGCATTGCCATTCTTATGTCGGTTGTTCTACCTAATTTTCTGTTTGTAGCCAATTTTTTCACCTTCCTTTTTTCAATTAATCATCCTCTGAGGCAAAATCTAGTCCTAATGAACGTAATTTTGCTGTTACTTCGTCAAATGATTTTTTACCTAAGTTACGAACTTTCATCATTTCTGATTCTGATTTATTTGTTAGGTCTTCTACTGTAGCAATTCCAGCTCTTTTTAAACAGTTGAAAGATCTTACAGATAATTCTAACTCTTCTATTGACATTTCTAGTACTTTTTCTTTTTTAGATTCTTCTTTTTCTATCATGACTTGTGTATTTTTGGTTGCTTCTGATAGGTCAATAAATAGTTCTAAGTGACCTGTCATTACTTTGGCAGCTAAGCTTAAAGCTTCATGTGCTTTTAAGCTTCCATCTGTCCATACCTCAATTACTAATTTGTCATAATCTACCATTTGCCCTACCCTTGTATTTTCTACTTGGTAGTTTACTTTTTTAACTGGTGTATAGATAGAATCGATTGGTAGTACTGATATGTCTTGATTTGGTTTTTTGTTTTTTTCGGCTGAGTTATATCCTCTTCCTTTGTCTGCTGTCATTTCCATTTTTAGGCTTCCACCTTGGGAAATGGTAGCAATATGTAATTCTGGATTTAAAATTTCAACAGTTCCATCTGTTATGATGTCTCCTGCTGTAACTTCTCCTTCTTTTTTGACATCAATTCTTAAAACTTTTTCTTCGTTTTCGTCAAATTTTAGTCTTACATTTTTTAGGTTTACTATAATTTCAGGTACGTCTTCTACGATGTTTGGTATCGTAGAAAATTCATGTAATACCCCATCAATTTTTACACTTGTGATACTGCAACCTGGAAGTGATGAAAGTAAAATTCTTCTTAAAGAATTTCCTATTGTTACTCCATAACCTCTTTCTAATGGTTCACATACAAATTTTGCATAATTATTAGTATCATTTACCTCTAGACATTCAATATTTGGCTTTTCAAATTCTATCATTCTTACCTCCTAAATTTTAGGAATACTGTTCCCAAATTTTTTAAAAATTTCTTATGGTATAAATTAAGTACCATTATTATTTTGAGTAAAGCTCTACTATTAAATGTTCTTCGATTGGAATATCTATATCTTCTCTAACCGCTAAGCGGATTACTTTACCAGTTAATTTTTCACTATCCTTTTCTAACCATGCTGGCATTGGTCTTTTGCTTGATTCTTCTACATTTATTTTGATAGTAGCATTGTCTTTTTTGCTTTCTCTTACGGTTATAACATCTCCTGCTTTTACTAAATAAGATGGAATATCAACTTTTTTACCATTTACTTCGAATTGTGCATGGTTTACGAATTGTCTTGCTTGCGCTCTAGATGTTCCAAATCCTAATCTATAAACTACGTTATCTAATCTACTTTCTAAGATTTGTAATAGGTTTTCACCTGTTACTCCCTTTTTGTTAGAAGCCATTTCAAAGTATTTTCTAAATTGTTTTTCTCCTACTCCATAATATGCTTTTGTTTTTTGTTTTTCTCTTAATTGGGTACCGTATTCAGAAAGTTTTGCTCTTTTTTGTCCATGTTGTCCTGGTGCATAGTTTCTTCTAGAAATACTACATTTGTCGGTGTAACATCTTTCACCTTTTAAGAACAATTTTTGTCCTTCTCTACGGCATCTACGACATTGTTCGTCTTTATATCTTGCCATTATTTTTTACTCCTTTCTTATACACGTCTTCTTTTTGGTGGTCTACAACCATTATGTGGGATTGGTGTTACGTCTTTAATACTACTTAATTCAAGTCCTGCTGTTTGAAGTGCACGAATAGCAGCTTCTCTACCAGAACCTGGTCCTTTTACAAATACTTCAACAGATTTTAATCCGTGTTCCATAGCAGCTTTAGCAGCTGTTTCTGCTACTTGCCCTGCTGCATATGGTGTGCTTTTTCTAGAACCTTTAAATCCTAGTTCTCCAGCACTTCCCCAAGAAATTGCATTTCCTTGTGTATCGGTAATTGTAACGATTGTATTATTAAAACTAGAATGAATATGAGCAGCACCTTTTTCGATGTTTTTTCTATTTCTTCTAGCTACTTTTTTTGTTGTTACATTTTTAGCCATTTTGCTTTTTTCCTCCTTGTTTCAAAATTTTATTTTTTAGATTTACTTACTAATTTTCTAGGACCTTTTCTGGTTCTAGCATTTGTTTTCGTTCTTTGTCCTCTAACTGGAAGACCTCTTCTATGTCTTAATCCTCTATAGCAACCAATTTCTGTAAGTCTTTTAATATTAAGAGCAACTTCTCTTCTTAAATCACCTTCAACAGTATAAGAAGCATCCATTACTTTTCTAATATCATTTACTTGGTCGTCTGTTAAATCTTTAATTCTAGTGTCTGGGTTGATACCAGCTTTTTCAAGAATTTTTCTAGAACTTGATACTCCTATTCCATAAATGTAGGTAAGTCCTATTTCTACTCTTTTTTCCTTTGGTAAATCTACTCCTGCAATACGAGCCATGTTTTTTTGCACCTCCAAAATAATTTTTAATTTTAGTTTGTTTGTCCTAAAAGCTTTAAAGGTGAAATGCCACCTAGTGTTTACCCCAGGTCTCTTTAAAGTTTTAAAACAATATATATAAACACAGAATTTGATATGTATCCCTTTTAAAATAAAGGTTACAGCCGCTACCGAAATTCTATGTTATGAGCAGTTTTCAAGGATTAACCTTGTCTTTGTTTGTGTTTAGGGTTTTCGCAAATAACTCTAATTACCCCTTTTCTTTTTATGATTTTACATTTGTCGCAGATTTTTTTTACAGATGGTCTTACTTTCATTTTTAGCACCTCTCTTTTTATATAATTTTGTTTGGGTTAATTTTTTAACATTTTTTACTTTGCTCTCCAAGTGATTCTTCCTCTGGTTAAATCATAAGGTGATAGTTCAAGTTTTACCTTATCTCCTGGTAAAATTTTGATATAGTTCATTCTTAATTTTCCAGATATATGAGCTAATATTTGATGTCCATTTTCAAGTTCTACCTTGAAATTTGTATTTGGTAACGATTCTACTACCGTTCCTTCTACTTCAATTACATCTTCTTTTGCCAATTTTTCTCCCTCCTTAAAGAGCTCTAAAGCATTGATTTTAAAGCAAAATAGGGCTATTTTGCTTTTTAACTATTGTATTATACTACAATTTTAAAGTATTGTCAAGATTTCTGGCTCTTTTTCTGTAATTAAAATTGTATTTTCATAATGAGCTGCTAAACTTCCATCTTCTGTGACAATGGTCCAACCATCGTCTAACTCTAAAATATTTGGCTTTCCGGCTATTACCATGGGTTCTATAGCAAGTGTCATACCTGGTTCTAAACGGATTCCTCTTCCAGCTTTTCCATAATTTGGAATTCCTGGATCTTCATGCATCCCTTTTCCAATACCATGTCCTTGGAATTCTTTTATCACAGAATATCCTTGTGAATGTACATATTCGCCGATGGCATGGCAAACATCGCCTATTCTATTTCCTGCTTTGGCATATTTTATCCCCTCAAAAAAGGCTTGTTTTGTTACTTCCACTAACCTTAAAGCCTCTTTAGAAGCTTTTCCTACAATAAAAGTTCTTGCTGCATCTCCATTGTAGCCATTTTTTAAAGCTACGGTATCAATACTTACTACATCACCATCTTTTAAAATTCTATTTTTAGATGGTATGCCATGAATTACTTCTTCATTAATAGATACACATATGGAAGCAGGAAAAGGAGGTACGCCACGTATTCCAATGTCGTACCCTTTTTCTGCCGGAATAGCTCCTAAACTTCTCATTTTATTTTCTGCTATTTGGTCTAACTCCCATGTTGACATTCCTACTCTTATTTTTTGTTCTATTTCTTGGTAAACGCTTGCAACTACTTGGCAAACTTCTTTCATTAACTCAATTTCTTTTTTTGATTTGATAGTTACCACTTTAAAACTCGTCTCCTTTATTTTTTAAGGAGTGTCCTTACAGGATAACTTATCTGTAACTCGCATTGCTTCGTACAGCTAAGAAATCCCCTATTCCCTAAAATAGGGATTTAAGGATCGTCCCCCAATCCCCGTTTTTTAATTTTTTATATCTTTAACAATATCTTCTGCTACGTCTTTTCCCATTCTATTGATAGATGTACTTACGGTTTCGGTTCTTAGTACTCCTTTTTTAGTATAATATTCTACTAATGGGCTAGTTTTTTCTTCGTAAATTTCTAGTCTTCTATTGATAGCTTCTGCGTTAGAATCGTCTTCTCTTTGTTTTAGGGATGCTCCACATTTATCGCAGATTCCTTCTTGTTTTGGTGGATTTAATTTGATATTATAAGTTGCTTTACATTCTTGGTTCGTACATACTCTTCTTGTTAGCATCCTATCGATTAGTTCTTCTTTTGGTGTTACTAAATTGATTACTAGGTCTACTTTTTTTCCTAAGTTTTCTAAGATTTCGTCTAGTTTTTTAGCTTGCTCAGTAGTTCTTGGAAAACCATCTAAGATGCTTCCGTTTTTTGCATCTTCTTGGTTTAATCTATCTATTACCATTGGTACAGTAATTTCGTCTGGTACTAGGTCTCCTTTTGAAATATAACGGTCTGCTTCAATTCCTAACTGGGTTTTTTCACTGATGTTTTTTCTAAAGATATCTCCTGTTGATATTTGTGGGAATCCTGTTTGTTCACTTATAATTCCTGCAATGGTTCCTTTTCCTGTTCCTTGCGCTCCTAACATGATTATTACCATAATAAATCTCTCCTCTTTCTCTATTTTAACAAACCTTATTGTACTACATTAACTG
>CANRXN010000037.1 GCA_947643945.1 uncultured Clostridium sp. | reverse complement strand
AGTTGCTAATTTTTTTAAAATAGTGTATAAATAGAACAGATAATAATAAAATTTATTATCTGTTATTTGTAAATAAAAAAAGGAGAAAACCATGGACGCAAAAAAAGAAGAATTACAAAATATTTTAAAAAAATATGGGCAAGAGCACTTATTAAACCACTACGAAAGTTTAGACGAAGCACATAAGAAGGAATTATTAAAACAAATAGAACAAATTGATTTTGAACTAATCAATAGTCTATATCAAAAAACGAAAAAAACAGAAAAAAAAGAAAACGATAAAATCACACCAATCGAATATTTAGACAAAAGCAAACTATATGACGACTACAAATACTACGAAAATATAGGGAAAAAAGCAATCAAAGAAGGAAAACTAGCAGCAGTCACCATGGCCGGAGGACAAGGAACAAGATTACGGACACAAACGGTCCAAAAGGAACTTATGACATAGGATTAGATTCTCATAAATCACTATTTGAACTATTATGTGATGGACTAAAAGAAGAAGGCAAAAAATATGGTGTCACCATTCCTTGGTTTGTTATGACAAGCAAGGAAAACAACAAAGAAACCGTAGAATTTTTTGAAAAAAATAGATATTTTGGTTACCAAAAAGACAAAAACATATTTTTCTTTATTCAAGGGGAACTACCAATGATAGACACAGAAGGAAAAATATTAATAGGAGAAGACGGACTAATTAAAGAAGCAGCAGATGGTCATGGTGGAATTTATGAATCCCTAGTAAAAAGTGGAATGACTAAAAAAATGAAAGAAATGGGAATGGAATGGGTATTTATTGGTGGCGTTGACAACTGCTTAGTAAAAATGGTAGATCCTGTCCTAATGGGAATTGCCATTGACAAAAAAGTAACCGTTGCTTGTAAATCAGCTGTAAAAGCAAATCCACAAGAAAAAGTAGGCGTATTTTGCAAACGAAATGGAAAACCAAATGTAATTGAATATTCTGAAATTACAGAAGAAATGGCAGAAGCAACAGACGAAAATGGAGAATTACTTTATGGTGAATCTCACCTTCTTTGTAACTTATTTAGTGTAGAAGCAGTAGAAAGAATGGGAGCCAATCCTTTACCATATCATGTAGCTTACAAAAAGGCAACTTACTTAGATAAAGAAGGGAACCTAGTTGTACCAGATTCACCAAATGCTTACAAATTTGAAGCTTTCTTATTTGATGCCTTTGGTGAAGTAGACGAAATGGCAATTCTTCGTGTAAAAAGAGAAGAAGAATTTGCTCCTGTTAAGAATGCAGATTTAGCAGGAGTAGATTGCCCTAAAACAGCAAGAGAACTATATAAAAAGTTTTATCATTTAGATTAAAATACAAAAAAATAAAAGACGGTAAGTTTTATTATAAAATACCGTCTTTTTTAAAATGGAAATAGAAAAACCTCTTGTAAAATCTATTTCCATCAAGTATAATAAACAAAAAAGAAAGGAAGGATAAAAATGGATTACCAAAAAGAATATCAAAAATGGTGTGAAAATCTAGAATTTGACGAAGAAACCAGAAAAGAACTACAAGAAATTAAGGAAGACGAAAAAGAAATAGAAGATAGATTTTACAAAGAATTAGAATTTGGGACAGCAGGACTAAGAGGCATAATAGGAGCAGGAACAAACCGAATGAACCGTTACACTGTAGGAAAAGCAACCCAAGGACTAGCAAATTATATTCTAGAACAAGGAACAGAAAAAAAAGGAGTAGTCATTAGCTACGATTCTAGAAAAATGTCAAAAGAATTTAGTATGCAAACGGCACTAATCTTTTGTGCAAACGGAATCAAGGCATACCTTTTTGAGAATCTAAGACCTGTACCAGAACTATCTTTTGCTGTAAGAGAATTAAAAGCAACCGCAGGTGTCATGATTACCGCTAGTCACAACCCACCAAAATACAATGGATACAAAGTATATTGGGACGATGGAGCGCAAATTGTATCACCAAGAGATAAAGACATCATAGCAAAAGTAAGAGCCATCCAAAACTTTAGTGAAATCAAACAAATTACCAAAGAAGAAGCGATACAAAAAGGGTTACTAACAATCATTGGAACCGAAATGGACGACAAATACCTAAATGTATTAAAAAATTCAGTATTAAATCCACAAATTGTAAAAGAACAGGGGAAAACCTTAAAAGTAGTTTACACCCCATTACATGGAACAGGAAACACCATAGCCAAAAGATTATTAAACGAAATAGGGCTAGAAAACGTCTATGTCGTACCAGAACAAAGTGAGCCAGATGGAGACTTCCCAACAGTAGACTATCCAAACCCAGAAGATCCAAAAGCTTTCAAACTAGCCTTAGAACTAGCTAAAAAAGTAGAAGCAGACGTAGTTTTAGCAACTGACCCAGACGCAGACCGTCTAGGAATCTTTGCCAAAGATGCTAAAACTGGAGAATACATGACCTATACGGGAAACATGTCAGCCTTATTAATTGCAGAATATAGAATCTCACAAATGAAAGAAAAAGGTATTTTGCCAGAAAACGGAATGCTAATTACCACGATTGTATCTTCTAACCTAGCAAAAGCCATTGCCAAACACTATAACTTAGATTGCCCAGAGGTCTTAACGGGATTTAAAAATATAGGAGCTGTTATGAAAAAAGCAGAAGAAAACCATGACAAAACCTATGTATTTGGCTATGAAGAAAGCTATGGTTGCCTAATTGGTGACTACGCAAGAGATAAAGACGGAATTGCAGCCGTAATGGCACTATGTGAAGCAGCTTGCTACTATCAAGCACAAGGAAAAACCTTATGGGATGCCATGAATGACATCTACGAAAAATACGGTTATTATAAAGAAGCCCAACCATCTATCGTAAGAGAAGGAGCCGAAGGTGCACAAGAAATTAAAGATATGATGACAAAAATGAGAAACACTAATATCGAAAAAGTAGGAGATTACAAAGTATTAACTTTTAAAGACGTCGAAAAAGGCATTGTAAAAAACATGAAAACAGGAGAAATTACCAAAACTGGTTTACCACAATCTAATGTACTATATTACGAACTAGAAGATGACGCATGGTGCTGTATAAGACCATCTGGAACAGAACCTAAAATCAAGCTATATATGGGGGTAAAAGGAAAAACAAACGAAGAAGCAAATCAAAAGCTAGAAAACTTAAAAGAAGCAATGTTAAAAATTGTACAATAAAACGTCCCATTGGAAATGATTTTGGGGACGGAGGAAAAAATCATGGTTGAAAAATTATTCAATCATGATTTTTTCCTCCGTCCCCAAAATCATTTCCAATCCTCCAAGTTCCTTTGAATTGCCCCGAACAAATTAGCACGAACCATAGGAATACTCTTCGTTAAAGAAAAAATCAATTGCTTCATATCTTCCCTTTTGGAAGTTCCATCCATTGGGCAAACCTTAGGCATAACCGTTAAATCATTTTTACGAATAAACCTTTTAATCTCCTTTTCAGGCGTATAGACTAAAGGTCGAATTAAAGTAATACCAGAGCGATCCATAAAACTTACGGGAGAAAACGTTCCAATATTTCCGGTATACAATAAATTCAATAAAAAAGTCTCCAAAACATCATCTTGATTATGCCCTAAAGCAATCTTATTACACCCTTCACGAATAGCAATCGAATTAATCACACCTCGACGCAAATTAGCACATAAAGAACATGGATTTTTTTCTTTTCGAATATCAAAAACAATCTCCTTGGCATTACTATTTTCAATAAATAAAGGAACTTCTACTTTGTCGCAAATCTGCTTTAAAAATCCCACATCAAAAAAATCAAAACCTGGATTTATACTAACTGCTATTAATTCAAAATTTTTAGGATAAAATCTTTGCAAAGCCTTTAAGGCGTAAAGCATAGTAATAGAATCTTTACCACCAGATAAGCAAACTGCAATTTTATCATTTTCTTCTATCATTTTATATTCTTCAATCGCCTTTCTTAAATGGCTTAATATTTTTTGCATTTTACATCACCAATATTATTATATCATTGATTGTCAAGCAAACCATTTACAAATAAAAAGAAAACTGTTATAATAATCGTATTAAATAAATGTACCAGTAGCTCACCAGGATAGAGCGCTTCCCTCCTAAGGAAGAGGTAGGGGGTTCGAGTCCCTCCTGGTACACCAGAAAAGCCGTTTTTAAAGCGACTTTTTTAAAATTATAACAATAAGACTTTTGAAGATATAAAACATATGGATAAAAATTGAGTTAAATTTTAGTATGCAAGGGAATTAATGCCTGTTTTGCAGTATGCGAAATGGCAAAACTTTAGAAAGATTATTGAAAAAGCAAGGAGGACAAAATTAGTTGTAAATAGAAGCAAAATATGATAAAATCAAAAACAAGAAAAAAGAAAAAGGAAAAAAAGCCATGCGGAAAAAACGAAAAATACATGAAAGAAGCCCTAAAAGAAGCAAAAAAAGCAGCCCAAAAACTAGAAGTACCAGTAGGATGTGTCATCGTAAAAAACGACAAAATCATAGCAAGAGGGCACAACCAAAAAGAAACAAAAAAAGACACCACAAAACACGCAGAAATCATAGCCTTACAAAAAGCAAGTAAAAAACTAGAAGCGTGGAGACTAACCGATTGCGAAATGTATGTAACCTTAGAACCATGCTCAATGTGTGCAGGAGCCTTAATACAAGCAAGACTAAAAAAAATATACATAGGAGCCATGGACAATAAAACAGGAGCCTGTGGATCAATCTTAAATTTGTTGCAAGACTATCCATTTAATCATAAAATAGAAATTGAAAAAGGAATCGAAAAAGAAGCCTGTGAAACCATACTAAAAAACTTCTTTAAAGACCTTAGAAAAAGCAAAAAAGAAGAAAAAATAAGTCCTTAAGCAAATTTATATGGTAACATAAAAGGACATAAAAACAAAGGAGGAACCATGATAAGAAACATAAGAAACAAAAAATACTTTAAGCTAGTCATTACCATAGCAAGTATCATAATAATCTTATTTATCTTTGCCATGATTATCTTAAAATATAATGTAGAAGGCGAAACCAACATGCCATTTGGGATATCCAAAATATCAGTCGTAAGCTCAATAGGAGGAATTGACAAACAAGCCCCTGACACCAAATGGGCATTTGACCTATACCAAAGTAACGACATATATCTGTACATTGATAAAAACGAAGCCTATGGAAGAACAGAAATTATTAAAGCAGTTGAAATCAATAATATACAAGTAGAAGGAAAACAAAAAGATAACATAAAAATCTACAAACCAGACAGCCAAGAAGAAAAACTAATTTTCAAAAACCAAGAACAAAATGCAGTTCAAAGCTTAGAATATCAAGGAGATATAGAATCCAATATCAAACAATTAAAAATCTCAAACCAAGGAGGAATTGTAGCCTTACGATGTTCTTTAGACAATCTAAAAGATTATCAATCCAACGAAGAAGAAATTAACCATCAAGAATTATTAAAAAAAGCAGGAATTGGCCAAGAAGAACTAAACACAAAACTAACCTTTGACTTAACCCTAAAACTAGAAAATGGGAACCAATACAAAACAACTATACATTTAGATTTCCCAGTTGGAAACGTAGTAGAAGAAGGAACAACAGGAACAGAAATAACGGATGTAAAAGATTTTGTTTTCAAAAGACTATAAAAAACATAATAATTTTATAAATAACAAGTAGTTACAATTTACAGCTAATTTATATTAGTTAAACAGTTGTCCTATATTATTTTTTATCCATTCCCAACTGCTAACAGTTTGTAGATAAATTTCTGCGGTGCAGTTGCTCCTCGAATTTTATTTACAAGCTGCAACTTGTTGGTCCCCACATACATTCCTAAAAAATAATATAGGATAATTCTTTAGCAATCCTATTATTTTAAATGGAGCTGTGAATTGTAATAACAAGCAAACTAAAACTTTTAAATAATACCAAAATTCTCTTGCTAAAATCCAAAATTCATTATATAATAAAAATGGTCAAAAACTTAATCTTTGTATGGAGAGAATCCAATAAAGACCTATGAATCTTGTCAGGTCCGGAAGGAAGCAGCAATAAGTAGAAATCTTTATGTGGAATCTTTCCATAGAGAGATTAGGAAGTAAGACCATTTATTTTTGAACTTTTAAGCAATTCTGGGAAGGATGTGAAACAAAGTGGCATACACAGCATTATATCGAAAATTTAGACCCTTAACCTTTGCTGAAATGGTAGGGCAAGAACATATCACAAAAACCCTAAAAAACCAAATTATAGCAGGAAGAGTAGGGCATGCTTACTTATTAAATGGAGGAAGAGGAACCGGAAAAACATCAGCTGCCAAAATACTAGCAAGAGCCATCAACTGTCTAAATCCCAAAGATGGCGAGCCATGCAACGAATGTGAAATCTGCAAAGCTGCTCTAGCACGGGTCACTAACCGACATTGTAGAAATGGACGCAGCCTCTAACAACAGCGTAGAAGACATTCGCTCCATTCGAGAAGAAGTAAACTTCTTACCAACAAAAGCCAAATACAGAGTCTACATCATAGACGAGGTACACATGCTATCAACAGGAGCCTTCAATGCCTTATTAAAAACACTAGAAGAGCCACCAGAACATGTAAAATTCATACTAGCCACAACCGAACCACAAAAACTGCCAGCTACCATCCTTTCAAGGTGTCAACGATTTGACTACAAAAGAATTGCAAATAGTGACATCATAAAAAGATTAGAAATTGTATGCAAAGAAAGCAATATCGAAGCCACCAAAGGAGCCTTATCCATCATTGCCTCTTTAGCTGAAGGTGCTATGAGAGATGCCTTATCCATATTAGAAAGATGTATTCAAGATGGCGAAAACAAAATTGACGAAGACAAAATAAAAGAATTAGTAGGAATTCCCAAAGTTACCTTTGTAAATGGAATCATTGGAGCCTTACTAGAATATGATGTAGATAAATCCCTAGAAAAGCTTAGCGAAATATTACAACAAGGAAAAGACATCAATCAATTTGTTTGGGAAATGATAAAATATGTAAAAGACATTTTAATCTACCAAGCAACTAAAAAATTAGGTTTATACAATGACGACGAAATAAATCAAATCAAAGAAATAGCAGATAAAACTGCTAAATCTAAATTAGTAGACATGGTTTATCAATTATCACAATTAGAAAGTAACATAAAACAATCAACCCAAAAAACGATTATGCTACAAGCGGGGATTATCAAGCTATGTAACAAGGAATCGGAAAATAGTCAAAACATAGAAGAAAGAATAGAAAAAATAGAAAAATACTTAAAGACACAATCTATGCCAAATATGACAGCAAGTAATATTGTACAGAAAACTCCAAGTAATAGTACAAAAGCAGTACAAAAAACTTCAAGTAATCTCAATAAAGCTACCACAGCAAACACGATAGTAGAAGCAAAAGCAAATCAGGTAAAAACCACAAATACCAAAAAATACTCTAAAATTCCAGCCGAATATTGGACACAAATTCTAAATGACTTAAAACAAAATGGGAAAATAGTGCTATATACCAACTTAATAGGAACTACAGCAACAGAACTAAATGACATGACAGTAGGAATTGAATTTCCAAAAGGCATCAGTCCATTTGGAAAAACGGTTTTAGAAAAACAAGAAAACATAAGAGAGATTGCTAATCTGGTGTCAATTGCTTGTGGCAAAGAAATGCAAATAAAATATATAACTAAAAGCCAAGACGCCACTGCTCCTATGACAGAGGAGGAAAATTTGCAAGAGTTAGCCCAGCAATCAAATATACCATTTAATATAATTGAGTAATTAATTTTATTTTAAATTATATTAAATTACAAAAAGCAATAGTTACATTTCA
>CANRXN010000036.1 GCA_947643945.1 uncultured Clostridium sp. | reverse complement strand
TAAAATTCCTCTCTTTCTTTTGTTTGTTAGTATTTACTTTTTTATCTCATAGTATACTTTTGTTTTCTCTTGCATTTTATCAATAAACCAGAATTAAGTCAACTTGTTGTACGATGTCATTTCATTTTTGTGTTTTTTCATCGTGTATATTCATACAAATAGAATTTCTCTTTGAGTCTACTTAAAATAACTTTTGGGGCTGTTTCTTATATTCCAATTCAACATAACTAACTCTGTATTAACATGTATAGCTACTTGTTGTTTAGCTTTTTCAATCATACTTGCTACATCATTATATAGTGCATCTATATTGATATTATCTATATTTTCTAATTCGTTCATTATTACCTTCTTTATTACCTTCTTTCTAATCTACTCATTTCTTATTAATTAACATTATATCATTTAGTTTCTACATACCAGTAACTGGCAAAGTTTTCATAGCACTTATTTCTTTACTTTTTATGCTTTTTTCTATCTCTACTTTTGGCTTTTCTTCTTTGCTATTATTAACTGTTATAGTAGTTTGCTCATGAAATCCTACTTGTAACTCAATTTCTTCTTCGTACCTTTCATATCCTTCTTTTGCTTTTGTTTCCTTTAAATAGTATTTCCCTGGTAGCAAATGTTTTATTTCAATTTTTCCTTCTTTATCTGTTTTTAAATCAGCATATACAATTTGTTTGTTTTCATCTAATAGTTGGAACTCTGTTCCTTCTAGTCTTTCTTTTGTTTTTTCGTCTTCTTTTATAATAATTATTTTTGTTTCATTTTCTGGATATTCGTCACTTTTTTCTCCTACGCCATCTTCATAAGTTGCTCCTGTTAGGGCATAGTCTTGCCATGAACTATTGGGTGCTACTCCATATAAAATAGGTTTTGTTTGGACTTGCCCTTCTACGGTTAATTTAAAAGCTCCACTTTCCGTCATATTTTTAATGGGTACTAAAACTTTAAATTTTTCGTTTGGTTCAAATTGATTTTTTTCTTCATTTTGTAAATTCGTTAGTTTAATACCTCCTATATCTTGTGCATTTTCTTTGGTTATTTTGATAGTATAATTTTTGATATTACTATTTGCTGTTACATTAAATATTTTGGATACATATTGTTTATCCATTTCGTCTTGCTTCCATTCTTTTTCTAATTTATTAATAGTAATGGTGCTAGATACTTTGCTTTCATTAGAATTATTAGCATCATTGATAATTTTATGCATCGCATTTAAAGTTCTTTGTCCTGCTTCTCCTATTGCTTCATAATCATTTGGATTGTTTCCATGGATATAGCAATAAATAGCTTGTTTGGTAGCTGTAAAAGCTTCTTCTTTATTAGCTACTCCTAACTCTTCTATCGATTTATAAGGATAGCCATGAATGATTCTTTTCCATAGTCCTACATCTTTTATGGCATCTTGTACCGATACCGTATAGCCTTCTGCTTCTGCTCCGTACTTTTGTCTTATCCATACAATAAGCTGGATAACTCACTCCATTGTTACTATATTGTACATAATTAGTTTTTACCACGATTCCTTTGTATTTTAGCAAAGAACCACAATCTCCTATACTATATAAGTTTGCACTATTGATGGTGGTAGCATAAACTGCATTCATAAATCCTAATCCATTCATCATAAGAACTGCTAGGATAAGTAATAATTTTTTTATTTTATTTTTCTTCTTTTTCAAATTAACATTCTTCCTTTCTTTTTTATGGTTTTATTTCGATTGCTTTTACACATCTTCTGTAGTCTGGTTCATTTTCTACACAGGTAATTAGTGTAATTGTGTTTTCTTCTGTATCTTCTAAACAGGTTAGGTCAGTTGCTTTAATAATGTCATTTTTTTGTACTTTGTATTCTTTGTTACTGCCTTCATAATGGTAAATAATTTTGTCTTCCTCCTTTAGTTGTTTTGCTCCTGCAAAATAGTTGTTTTCATATCCTCTGTTATGAGCTGCTAAACATACATTTCCTGCCCATTTTTTACTCTCTTCAAAATGACCAATAAACTTGTCCATTATTTCTTTTGTTGTTCCTTCTCTAATTGGTGCTTTTAAATTAATACTTGGGATTTCTAAGTACCAATTCTCCTCTTTGGTACTTTTCGATTGTTCGACATTAATATTTTGAAAATCACTAGGTAGCTCTGGATTACTTGAAAATCCTGCTTTTAAAACTGTTCTTTTGGATGAAAAATCAAATTTTAAATTCCCACTATCGAGAACAAATATGATAATAATGGAAAAAATTAAACTTAAAACATTAATATACCATGTACTATATCTTAAAGTACCTATTTTATCACGCTCCTTTGTTTTTATGATATTTCTTAGATTAAAATTAAGAAACAATTTTTTTTGAAAAAATTGAAGTGAAATATTTTGAATTCAAATTAACTTCCCTTATATGATAATACATTTTTTGTGATTTGTAAAGAACTTTTCACCGCAAAATTCGACATTTCTCGACTTTTGCGGCTTGCATCCTTACTCTTGCAGTTGTTTCATTTTTTATGAAACACAAATTCTACCCAATTTTACTTGTAATTTCCTTTTTCATTTTACCAATAATCTTTTTTTCTAGCCTAGATATGTAGCTTTGTGAAATACCGAAGCTCGTCTGCCACTTCTTTTTGCGTCTTTTCTTTTCCCGTTTGAAAGCCAAAACGCATCTCCATAATATTTTTCTCTCTAGCATTTAATTTACTGATGGAAGCACGAAGTAGTGACTTATCCACCTCGTCTTCTAAATTCCTTGAAGTGATATCTGGCTCGGTTCCTAAAATATCTGAAAGAAGTAACTCATTTCCATCCCCATCTTTATTTAATGGCTCGTCAATAGAAACTTCTCCTTTTATCTTATTGTTCTTTCTTAAATACATTAAAATTTCATTTTCAATACAGCGAGAAGCATAAGTTGCAAGCTTAATTTTTTTGTCAGCTTTAAAGGTATTAACCCCTTTCATTAAGCCAATCGTTCCAATCGATATTAAATCTTCTATCCCAATCCCTGTATTTTCAAATTTTTTAGCAATATACACAACTAGTCTTAAATTTCTCTCCACCAGCTTTTGACGTACTGCTAAATTATCCTCTTCTTCTAATCTAATAATTAAATCCGCTTCTTCTTCTGGCGATAATGGTGGCGGAAGTGTTTGACTACCTGCAATATAAAAAATCGGTAAATACTCAATTTCTTGCTTATCATTTACATACTTTGCACAAATCGTGTTAATTCCATTTTTCACAAACTCAAAAATATTCATTACTTTCTTCACTCCTTTCAAAATCTTTCCAATGTCCCCACTGGTTCCGGGTTTAAATGGGGACATTGCCGGGTTTAAATGGGGACATTGGGCTAGGGCTATAGCAATTCCATTCCCAACAACGCCCTATATTCTCCCTTTTTTGTTAAGGACTTGTTATAAATCCCAACCATAATATTATTTTTTACTTCTTCATTTTCTTCATTTTTTATCTTAACAAAATCTGCCTTCATTCCCAATAACATGCCATTTTGTTTTCCTAAAGAAGAAAAGGGAATTAGTTTTAATTTTGTAACATATTCTTTTTTTATTTCTTCTGGTACATTGTCAAAATCACCTCCTATCAATTCGTCTAAATGATTTAGTATTTCTTTTGGTATGCATTCATATAAAAGTGTGTGTTCTACCACAATAACAGGTGTATTGGTAATCGGCTCTTTTAACATGTTTCCTGTGTCAAGCATGGCTGTTGCTTTTATTGTTGTTTCGTTTAGTCCTATTTCTATTTCACAAAACATGTCTTTTTTGCTTATTTTTGATTTTACTACTGTGAATGCCACCATTATAATTACAAATGCTACGATAGCTCCTAAAAAGGCTGTTTTTAGTGGATAGGTTCCCAAAAACAATCCATTTTTCATTAAAATATCTTGTGGTTTTACAATATAAATTAAGGCAAATGCTGCTCCTCCAAATGCAAATGAGGTTAAGTAAAATATAATTAAATCTTTCCACATTTTTTTCATGGTTTGTGGATTAAATGCTATGTATATGATTACAATTGATAATATTATTTTTAAAATCATGCTTTGGTATATTTCTAAAATTGACAGATAAGAAACAACCGAATAGATTGCCCCTACTAAGCTTGCTAATAAAAGTCGTATGCTTTTTATTTTTTCTTTTAGAATTAGTCCTGTTGCTAGTAAAATAATAAAATTCATGATTAGATTTTCTAATAATACGATATCAATATAAATAGTCATGCTATCACCTGCATGACTATTATAAACTCTTTGTTTTAAAAAGACTGTTTTTTCTTGTTGGCGAAAAAAAGAAATAATCGACTGTTTCTCGATTATTTCTACTTTTTGTCTTTTTTTTATAAAGATATGTCCCTAATTGCCCTAAAAGGTGCAAAAAGAACCGTCCCCAATTGCACCTAATTGGACATTTACATATTTTTGTTTTTATTTTTTCTTAGGAAAGATGGTATGTCTAAATCATTTTGTGAAGAACTTGTTTCCCCACTTGCTGGTATAGAGTTGATTTTCTTTTCCCATGTTTTTGATACGATGTTATCAACCCCAATGCTTGAGATTGGTGCATTGTTTTTTTCAAATCCTGTTGCAATAACTGTAATTTGAATTTCGTCGTTCATGCTGGTGTCTGTTACGGTACCAAAGATGATGTTTGCTTCTGGGTCTACACTTCTTTGTACTAATTCTGCTGCTGTGTTTACTTCGTGTAATCCTAAATCACTACCACCTGTAATGTTAATAATAACTCCTTTTGCTCCTTCGATTGATGTTTCTAGTAATGGGCTTTGGATAGCTTCTTTTGCAGCATCTTCTGCTCTGTTTTCTCCTGATGCCTTTCCTACTCCCATGTGTGCCATTCCTTGGTTTAACATGATTGTTTTAACATCAGCAAAGTCTAGGTTTACAAGTCCTGGAATTGCAATTAAGTCAGAAATTCCTTGTACACCTTGTCTTAGAATATCGTCTGCCATTTTGAAGGCTTCAATAATTGATGTTTTTCTATCAATGATTTGTAATAGTTTGTCGTTTGGTATAACAACTAAAGTATCTACTTTTCCTTTTAAACTTTCAATTCCTCTTTCTGCTTGAGAAAGTCTTTTCTTTCCTTCAAAAGTAAATGGTTTGGTAACAACTCCTATGGTTAAGATTCCCATTTCTTTTGCTGTTGATGCAACGATTGGTGCAGCTCCAGTTCCTGTTCCTCCACCCATTCCGGCGGTAACAAATACCATGTCTGCTCCTCTTAATACTTCTGCAATTTCTGCTTTGCTTTCTTCTGCAGATTGGGCACCAATGTCAGGGTTTGCTCCTGCTCCTAATCCTCTTGTTATTTTTTCTCCTATTTGTATTTTTGTGTTTGCTCTTGAGGTTTGTAATGCTTGTCTATCTGTATTAACTGCAATAAAGTCAACACCTTTTATCCCAATATCAATCATTCTGTTGACAGCATTGTTTCCTGCTCCACCAACACCGATAACTTTAATGGTTGCGGTTCCATCCATCATTGTTATGTTGTTATTATTGTTATTTTCTTCATTGTAATCCATCATTTTTAGTTTTTCCTCCTCTAATTTTTCTTTATTCGTTATCCGTAAATCCCTTCGCTCTAACGGTAACTTAAAAATTAATAACTTAAATTTTAACATGGTTTAGGAATAGAAAAATTCTTTTATTCTTTCCATGATATTTTTGAAGACATTTTCTTCGCTTTGTGTGTCGATATTACTAGATACCGTTTTAGCAAATGGTCTTGCTGCTATATATCGAACTAAAGCATAACTGGTTCGATACGTTGGTTTTACTGTACTTACTGCTCTTCCTGTTGATATTTTAACCGGTATATTTAGGTTGATTTTCCCTGCTACATCACTTTTGTTGATGTTGATAATTCCTTGCCCTGTTAAGACAACATTATTGATTTTTTGTTTCACTCCATGGTTCGTTATGTCTTTGTTGATAATGGTAAATATTTCTTCTATTCTTGCTTCTATAATTTCGATTAACTCTGAGCTTTTGATAATTCTGTTTTTGTTATTGTCCCTTGATGTGTTTAATATGATGTCATTATCATTATCAATAAAAGATTTTAAGGCTAATCCATATTGTCTTTTTAGCTTGTCTGCCTCTTCTTCCGCTATATTTAAGACTAAGGCAATGTCATGGGTTATGTTGTCACCACCAACAGGAATAGAATTTGTGTAAAGAAAAGTAGAGCCTTCAAATACACCAATATCTGTGTTCCCTGCTCCTATGTCTAATAACATGACATGGTCGTGTAGTTCATTTTTGTCTAATATTAAATTTCTTTCTGCTAATGTGATTGGTACGATTCCATCTATTTCTAATCCTGCTTTTTTGAATACGCTGTTTAGTTGTCTTACATAGTCTCGATCTGCTAAAATTACTTGTGCACTAATCGTAAAGGCTGAGCTTAAGTTTCCTACTGGGTCTGAGACTACAGTACCATTTTCTAGTGTTATTTTGTCTGGTACGATATCGATTAAGGTTTTTCCATCTGGTATTTCTATGTCTTTTACTTGCATCAGAGCACTTTGTACGTCTCTTACTGATATCCCAGCATATTTGTCTTTGATTTCTTTGGTGATACTGTTTTGTACGATGGTTATGTATTTTCCTGGGATTGTTACATAGGCTGAATTAATTTTTAAATTTGTTTCATCTTCGGCATCTTTTATGGTTTTTGCTATGCTTAAAGTAATGTCGTCTTCGTTTATTATTTTACCCTTCTTTAGTCCATTACATTTATATGAGGTATTACATATGATTTCTATTTGTCCAAAGTTATTGACTTCCCCTACAACAGTGCAAACCTTACTGGTTCCTATGTCTATACCTACAATGATATCTCCTATTGCCAAGTTAATTCCTCCATTTTCAAGTAATAAATTTTCTACTAGTATATATATTACATTTTTAGACAAATGTCAATAGAATTTGTTATATTTTTGTAATATTTTTGTAATGAAGTTGTAATAAAATTCTTATTAGACTTTTGTCATACTTTTTTACAAGGAAAAGTTTATCTATTTTTTATTTCGTAACTCCCAATTTCATACAGTCTGTAATTTCATAACAGACTGTAATTCATTGGTCTCCCCCGAATATTACTTTATAAAAATAGATAAACTTTTCCTTTGTAAAATATAAAACATGGTATTTTTTAAGTTTACTAGTCTTTTGTTTTTTCTAGTTTAGCTCTTTTTTCTTTTAATTGATTTGACCATTTATCCACATAGTATCTTCTAATAATTCCCAAGTTATTAAACATTCTTCCTACAAATACTACAATTGCTGCTAAATAAATATCTACATTTAGTTTTTCTCCTAAAATAGTTAGTAATATGGCTAAAATGGCATTTCCGAAAAATCCTGTTATAAATATTTTTAGGTCAAAATTCTTTTTCATAACAGAAGTAATTCCTCCAAAAACAGAATCTAGTGCTGCTATAATACTAATTGCTAAATAGCTTGAATAGGTATAAGATATCATTGGTGCATTCATTCCTAGTATAATTCCTAACAAACATCCTATTAAGATTGCTATCATAATCATTTTTATTTCCTACCTTTCTTTGTTTAATAAAATTTATTATTCCATGTATTTAATTTTTATATCTTCTTGGTATTTTTTGATTTTTAGTCGGTTTATTTTTTCAATGGAAACGTCGTAGCCTAATTTTTCTAACTCGTCTACACTTCCTCCATTTCCTAATAAAGCACTTTCCATATAGGTTTGATTTCCAATGGCTTTTATGACATAGGGTGCTAATATTCTTTGCCCATTTACTTTGATAAAAGTGTCATTAATGGTAACGATATCTGTCATATTAACAACTCTTTCTTCATTGATGCAAATGGCTTCTGCTCCTGCTGCTTTTAAGGCATTTACAATAATTAGTAAACTA
>CANRXN010000035.1 GCA_947643945.1 uncultured Clostridium sp. | reverse complement strand
AAAGAAGCATATGCATTTGATATAAATAAAGATCTAATAAATTGTTATAATGTTATAAAAGAAAATGTGGATGAACTTATTAAAGAATTAGAGATAAAGGAAAAAGAATTTATAAAATTAGAAAATGAAGATAGACAAGCATATTTTTATAATATCAGAAAAGAATATAATTCTTATAGAATTACTCAAAACGAGTTAAGTATAAAAAGAGCAGGAGAATTTATATTTTTAAATAGGACATGTTTCAATGGATTATATAGAGTAAACAAAAATGGAGAATTTAATGTACCTTGTGGCAAATACAAAAATCCTACAATATGTGATTCAAGTAATTTAAGAAATTTATCATATTTAATTAGAAATGTAGTATTTCAATATGGGGATTATAAAAAAAGCGAAAAATATATTGATAGCAACACATTTGTGTATTTTGATCCACCATATAGACCATTATCAACCACATCAGGATTTACATCTTATACTAAAGAGGATTTTAACGATGAAAATCAAAAGGAATTAGCTAATTACTTTGGAAAATTGGATGAAAGAAATGCAAAGTTAATGTTATCTAATTCTAATCCGAAAAACACTAATAAAGAAGATAATTTTTTTGAAAATATATACAAAGGATTTTATATAAATGAAATCTCTGCTAAAAGAATGATAAATTGTAATAGCAAAGGTAGAGGAGAAATTTCAGAATTACTTATTACAAATTATGAGGAGATGAATGAATGTATCCTGGAAAATTCTACTTTGAAGAAAGTAGCTTTAAGCTAATTGATAACGATACTTTTGACACATTAAAAGAATTTAAAGAGAAAAGTTTTGATATGATATTTGCAGATCCACCATACTTCTTGTCTAATGATGGAATAACATGCCGTTCTGGAAAAATGGTAAGCGTAAATAAAGGACAATGGGATAGTCATTTAAATATAAAAGATAAACATAAATTTAATAAAGATTGGATTCATGAATGTTATAGAGTTTTAAAAGATGATGGAACAATTTGGATAAGTCGGGACTCTACACAATATATATTCAATAGGAATGGCACTAGAAGAGGATGGATTTAAAATAATAAATAATATTACTTGGCAGAAAACAAATCCACCACCCAATTTAGCTTGTAAAACATTCACACATTCAACTGAAACAATATTATGGGCTAGAAAGGACTTACCAAAAGTAAAATATAAATTTAATTATGAGTTAATGAAAAAATTAAATAACAATAAACAAGTGAAAGACGTTTGGACAACCTCACTTACAAAACCATCAGAAAAGAAACAAGGAAAACATCCAACACAAAAGCCATTAGAAATTTTAGAAAGAATAATTTTAGCATCTACAAAAGAAAATGATTTAATTTTAGATCCGTTTTGTGGTAGTAGCACAACAGGAATTGCAG
Organism: uncultured Clostridium sp.; assembly: GCA_947643945.1. GTDB lineage: Bacteria > Bacillota > Clostridia > TANB77 > CAG-508 > CAG-269. The sequence continues at coordinate 6,576 of CANRXN010000035.1, read as the reverse complement.
CGAACAAATTAAATAGAAGATACATAGGAATTGATAATTCAAAAGAATATTTAGATTTATCTATAAGAAGATATGAAGAAATGAAGGAGTAGATGATATGAAAAGAGATTTTGCAGAGTGGCTATTAACTTTTACAGATAGTATTGCTAATTATAAATACTATATAGATTTTGAAACAATATATAAAAATGCCCAAAATTATAAAGTAGAATTAAATATGATGAATTCACTAATAGGAAGCGAAAAAATAGAAAAAGACTTTGAAAATTTAGTGCAAAAATATCCAGAAGTTTTAAAATGTATTCCAACTTTATTAGCAGTAAGACAATCAGAAATAATTGTTTTAGATGATGATGGAAATAAGTTTGAATATAATTTTAAAAATATGAATTATGATGTTAAGCAATATAGAGTATTTATGAGAGAAACAGGCTTGTTTAATCTATTAGAAAAACATCTTGTGAATAATTTATATGATTATGTTTTAGGTGTTGAATGTGGTTTAAATTCAAATGCCAGAAAAAATCGTGGTGGACATTTAATGGAGGACTTAGTAGAAAAATTTATACAAAAAGCAGGTTTTAAGAAGAATGAAACATATTTTAAAGAAATGTACTTACAGGATATCGAGAAAAGATGGAAATTAGATATGTCATTTATCAGTAATAAAAACCAGGCTACGAAAAGATTTGATTTTGTTATAAAAACAGATAAATGTATTTATGGAATTGAAACTAATTTTTATGCTTCGGGAGGTTCAAAATTAAATGAAACTGCAAGAAGTTACAAGATGATTGCAGAAGAAGCAAAAAGGATAGTAGGTTTTGAATTTGTTTGGTTTACAGATGGAATGGGATGGATTTCAGCTAGAAATAATTTAAGAGAAACATTTGATAATGTGGAACATATATACAATATTGCTGATATGAAAGATAGAATTATATCACAATTTACACAAGAAAGCTAGAACCAAAACTAAAAAAGCCACATATAATATAGAAAAGCAAAAATAAGGGGGCAGAACAAGTGGCAAAAATATTAGTTTTTAATAATGATACCGATCGAATGGAAACTTACTATAGAGGAGAAAGTGAGCCAATGCCATATAATACAAATGGAACCTTAAAAGTAAGAGAATTTAGGGGCTCAAGCAAAAGTAATATTTTGTGGACAACAAAAAGGTGTATGCAAAGCTGGAACAGCCAAAGATATATATATGGAGGGCCAATACCAGTAGGATTTGCCTTCAAAAGACCATATGAAGGGCGGACACCGGAAACCAATCGCAACATTATGCAGGTGTTGCTTTCGATGTGGGTCAAACGTTATCTTCTAGTCAAAGAACAAGGTTATGGAATTCGGCCAACAACTCTGGCGTTTGGAGTTATGTGGAGCCAATTAGACTTACACCAACATGGGTTCACTGGGACAAAAGATTTGGTAAGCCTGCCTGTTCCACAGGAGGATTTCCAACACTTAAAAGAGGAAGTTTAAGTAATTATGTACTAATTGCACAAGATGATTTAAACACACTGGGCTTTCGAACAGGTGGATTAGATGGGATTTTTGGGTCAGCTACAGCAGATGCTGTAAGAAGATACCAAAGTTCAAGAGGATTAGCAGCTGATGGAATTGTTGGCTGTAACACATGGAGGTCACTCCAAGAAAATGTTGTAGGAACTGGACCAACAGCCACAACTATTAATTAATGCCTAAAAAGTGGAAAACCACTTATTTTAGGCATCTTTTTTCTGCATTTTAATCAATTCATTTGCTAAAACAGCAATTACATTTTTATTATAATCATTTAATTTCATATAATCTTCTAAAAATTTATCATTCCCAATGGTGTCTATAATGGGAGACTTATTACCAATTAAGTCTTGAAACAAAAAGTCAGAGTTTATATTTAAAGCCTTACATACATGGATAATAGTAGTTGCACTACCAAAAGCAATCCCTCTTTCTAATTGACTAATATATCTAGGAGATAAGGATAATTTTTCAGCTAATTCTTCTTGTGTATATTCTGCCTTAGATCTTGCCAATTTGATTTTCTTTCCAATGTTTTTTCTTAAAACTTTTTCTTCACTTTTCATAGGGACCTCCTTACACTTTATATAAAAGAAGTATAGCAATTCTAGTTCGAAAAAAGAACGAACTATTAATAGGAAAGGAAAGAATAAGTAACACGAATTATTCTTAAAAATAAAAATGGATACGAGTTATCTGCGAAAAATGCAGAAATTTTGTATATAATTAAACCTTTTAACCGTGAATTGTAACTATTTTAAATAAAAAATAAAAAAATTTCAAAAAAGACTTGCAAAAAAACAAAAGTTATATTAAAATTTAAGTGAAGTGGAGAAAAGTGGTACAAAGTGGTAACAAAGTGGGAGGAAGTGAGAAACTTGCTAATTGGTGAATACGAGCATTCCATAGATACAAAAGGCAGAATCATTATGCCAGCCAAACTAAGAAATGATATGGGAGAAAAATTCATCGTAACCAAAGGATTAGATGGATGTTTATTTGCGTTTTCACAAAATGAGTGGTTAAATTTCGAAACAAAACTAAAAACCTTACCACTAGCAGACAAAAATGCCAGAAACTTTGTAAGATTTTTCTTATCAGGAGCAACCGAATGTGAAATTGACAAACAAGGAAGATTTTTAATTCCAAACAACCTAAGAACTGCTGCAAACCTTGAAAAGGAAGCAGTTATCATAGGGGTAGGAACAAGACTTGAAATTTGGGACAAACAAACATGGCAAAACTGTGATGAAAATATTTCAGCAGAAGAAATTGCCGAAAATATGACAATGCTTGGTATATAATACTTGCAAAAGTTTATATAAAAACACAAAAGACAAAGTTACAAAAGAAAAATAAGTTAAAGTACAAAAGATAAATTTACAAAAGAAAATATAAAACACAAAAGACAAATACAAAAGATAAAGAAACAAAAGCTTAAAAAACGCAAAAGAAGGTTAAACAAAAGAAACTAAAAAAAACCAAAAGATAAAACAAAACAAAAATTTCAGCTGGTAATTTTTTAGAATTGCCAGCTACTTTTATAAAAAACTTGCAAAATTGTGCAAGCATTTTTCGCATTTTAAGAACCTTTAAAAAACAAGGAGTTAATAAATTGGAATTTAAACATAAACCAGTCATGCTAAAAGAATGTATCGAAGGACTTAAAGTAAAGCCAGAAGGTATCTATGTAGATCGGTACATTAGGAGGGGCTCGGTCACAGTAAGGAAATTGTACAAAAGTTATCAAATCGTGGAAAACTAATAGGAATTGACCGTGACGAAGAAGCATTAAAAGCAGCAAAACAAGTCTTAAGTCAATTCTCAAATGTGCAATATGTGCATGGCAACCATGATAATATCAAGCAAATATTAGAAGAACAAAACATAGACAAAGTAGATGGAATTTTACTAGACCTAGGAGTTTCTTCCTATCAATTAGACGAAAAAAACCGAGGGTTTAGCTACTTAGGAGAAAATGACCTAGACATGAGAATGGATAAAACCCAAAGTTTAACAGCAAAGGATGTTGTAAATCAATATCCAGAAGAAGAATTAGCCAATTTAATTTATGAATATGGAGAAGAAAAATTCTCGAGGCAAATTGCCAAAAACATTTGTCTAAAAAGAAAAGAAAAAACAATAGAAACAACCAAAGAATTAGTAGAAATCATAGAAAAATCAATTCCAAGAGCAAAACAAAAAGATGGACATCCAGCTAAAAGAACTTTTCAAGCGATTCGAATTGAAGTAAACAACGAAATAAAACCGCTATACCAAACTATAAAGAACAGTATTGATTGCTTAAAAGAAAAAGGAAGATTATGTGTTATAACCTTTCATTCCTTAGAAGATAGAGCCGTAAAAAATGCTTTTATTGAAGCAAAAGGGAAATGCACCTGTCCTAGTGACTTACCTTATTGTGTATGTGGTGCTAAAGCTTTAGGGGAAATTATAACCAAAAAGCCAATTACGGCAACAAAAGAAGAATTAGAAGAAAATTCCAGAAGTAAAAGTGCAAAACTTAGAATTTTTGAAAGAAGATAGGAGGTGAATAACTTATGGCAATAAGTAGATATGAATATGGAACAAGTCCAAGAAAACTAGAACCAGACATCCAAAGAAGAACAAGACCACAAAAAAAGAAAATAAGAGTAGTAGAAGACTTACCAAAACAAGATGTTAAGATATCAAAGGCACAGAAAAAAAGACAAACAAAATTAACTTTTGCAGTTGTTGGCATATTTATTATCCTTTTAACTGTAAGTTATCGCAACTCCCAAATTAATGAAAAATTTAATCAGGTACAAACTTTAAAAAGAGAATTATCTTCTATGCAAAAAGAAAATGAACAGCTAGAAGTTAGCATACAAAATAGTGTAAACTTAAATACCATTGAAAAACTAGCCAAAGAAAAACTAGGAATGCAAAAATTAACGAATAAACAAACTGTGTATGTTTTACTACCAAAAAAAGACTATGTTGAGCCTGCGGCAGAAGAACTAGAAAAAGAAGAAGGAAATTGGTTCGAAAAAATAGTCAACAAAATATTAAATAAAGAATTGTTAAGGTTTGCCATCAGGGACAGACCTTTCTTTTTGCCAAAAATTATGTCGGTGGTATACCACCGACAATTTAGTAGTTCTTTCTTTTGAACAGATTTACGGACTTTCAGACAGTAAACGGATGCACCACAACACATTCTTCTTTTCATTTCTAAATTCATGCTTGTCTGGAGCAACCTTTGCTAAAAAAAATAGCACCTCTTCTGCATCATTTCCATAAATTTGGTTCGCAAGAAATTCTTTGTTCAACATGTAAAGTCCTCCTACTAATTTGAAATTTTGAATAGTTATCCATATCCTATTGTTTTTGTGGATAATGACTACATTATTAGATTTATGAATAAAAATGCACAATACCATTATTATGAAGAAAGAGGATACAAAAACTTAATAGGAAAAAGTCTATTTGACTGTCATAGTAACGAAAAATCAATTGAAAGAATAAAAAAAGGTTACGAAGGAATTAAAAGCAATGGAAAAGAAATGTTTGTATGTGTAACTGCTAGAAATCAAAGAGTATATATGCAAGGCGTAAAAAATGAAATAGGTGAATGGATAGGATTTATAGAAAGATTTGAATTAAATTTACAAATGTAATAAAAAATGTCAAAAAGATCCGTCCCTGATGGCAGATTTAGTAAAAGTTTGACCTTTTAGTAATTTGAAAAATATTACGGAATTAAGGTGTAGAAGAAAAAATACAAAAAATATTACAAACTAATTACAAAAAAGAAAACAAACTGTAAAACAACAAACAAAAGCTTAAGCAAACAAGCAGTTTTGAAGTATAAAATAAGCAAAATTAAAATAGCATATATTGAAAGAAAAATAACTACCTGCTACAATTTAAATAAGTAAATTTGAAAGAAACAAAAAGCTAGTTCAAAAAAATTAAAAACATTTTTTTGAGGCTATTTTGTTGTTAATCAGAAAGGATGGAATCAAAAATGAAAAAACGAATTTGCATGATAGTAGCAATTATAATGGTAATGTTAGCATCTACATTTTCGTATGCTAGTGCAAAACTAGAAGCAACCTTAACTGCTACTGCTCAAAAATTACAAGAAGGAGATAGTGTGGTATTTACACTAAAAGTAGATAGCTTCCAAGAGATAGACCAAGGGATAAATGCCTACAAAGGTATTTTGGAATATGATAAAGAAATATTTGAAGAAGTAAAAGAAGCTAATTTTAAAGCATTAAGTGGCTGGGAGGGATTAGAATATAATTCCCAAACTTGCGAATTTGTTGTCTATAAAAAGGCAGGAACCACAGTAGAAGAAAATTTAATAGAAGTATCACTTCAAGTAAAAGAAGGGGTAAAAGCTGCCAAAACAGAAGTTAAAATGCTAGATATGGTAACTTCACAAGGAAAAGAAGATGTTTATGTAGTAAATGGAAAAAAGGCTAATCTTGAAATGGACATTATAGAAGAACAAAAGCCAGATGAGAAACCAGATGAAAAACCAGACAATAAACCAGGTGACCAAAATCCAGGTAACCAAAACCCAGGAAATCAAAATCCAGGTAACCAAAACCCAGGAAATCAAAATCCAGATGACCAAAAGCCAGGAGAAGTACCACCTAGTAAACCAAACATCGAAAAACCAAATAACAATAAACCAAATGGTGGTGTAGGGCTAGAAAATCAAGACCAACAATATCAAGGAAAACTACCAAAAACCGGTAAAAATTATACCATGCTATTTTTATTACTAGCAGTAGAAGTACTAGTAGCAGTAAGAGCCGTTCACTTTGGAAAGAAATGGATGACAAGCGAAAAAACAAAAGCGACAGTTGTTACAACACTAGCTATTGTATTATCAATGCAATTGATAGGAACGGTTTATGGAGCTGTTACTACCTTCGCTCAAAAAGGAGAACTAAATGGAGATGGAGCCATTAACTATGCAGACGTTAGTTTGTTAGAAGCTCATTTAATTCATTTGAAGCCATTAGGAGAAGACAAACCAATTGA
>CANRXN010000034.1 GCA_947643945.1 uncultured Clostridium sp. | reverse complement strand
CACGGTCTAATTGACAAAGTAAATGGTTATCTTCTAAAATAGAAACGCCACAAATGCTACTTGCAGTATCAACACTTAAAATTTTCAAAATAATCCTCCCATCTTTTTAAAGTAGTATCTACTTTTAAAATTCGTACATTTTCGTCGTTTTCGTCTTTTTCAAAAGTAATATGAAGATATTTTTTTGGCAGGGCTTCCTTAATCAATTCGCCCCATTCAACCAAACAAATTCCATTTTCAAAATATTCTTCGCCACCAATTTCATAAAATTCGGTAACGTCAGCTAAACGATAAACATCAAAATGAAAAATTTTAACATCATTTTTTTCGTATTCATTTACAATAGTAAAAGTCGGACTGGAAATTTCGTTTTCCAAACCAAAATAACTTAAAATCCCTTCTGTAAACTTTGTTTTACCAGAGCCTAAGTCGCCGGGTAAGCACAATAACATCTTGCTTAGTTAAATAAGGAACAAGCATTTTAGCAAAGTTTTTTGTATCTGTTTCACTTTTTGAAATAAATTGAAAATGGCTCATAAATACCTCCTGATAATTATATACAAGCCTATTATAATACAAAAAAATGAAAAATTCAATCAAAACTCTTGATAAATCAAAACAGATGTAATATAATTGTAACGAATTCGTAATAAAAGAGAAACAAAGACCAGAAGGGAAGATAAAAATGTTTAAATTTGGGTTAGGACAAGATATTGGAATCGATTTAGGAACAGCAACTGTGATAGCCTATGTAAAAGGAAAAGGAATTGTATTAAGAGAGCCATCTGTTGTGGCAGTAGACAACAATACAAAAGAAGTGTTAGCAGTGGGACAAGAAGCAAGAAGAATGTTACGGAAGAACACCAGGAAACATAGTAGCAACAAGACCTTTAAGAGATGGTGTTATATCCGATTATACCGTAACAGAAAAAATGTTAAAACACTTTATCAATAAAGTTTGTGGAAAATTTCTTTTTTCACCTAGAATTATGATATGTATCCCTTCCCAAGTAACAGAGGTAGAAAAAAAGGCGGTAATAGATGCAGCTTCACAAGCAGGTGCCAGAAAAGTATATTTAATTGAAGAGCCAATAGCAGCAGCAATAGGAGCCGGAATTGACATTTCTAAGCCATGTGGAAACATGGTAGTAGACATCCGGAGGTGGAACGACAGACATCGCTGTTATCTCCCTAGGAGGCTCTGTTGTAAACACATCATTAAAAGTAGCAGGCGACAAATTTGACGAATACATTGTAAAATATATCAAGAAAAAGCACAACATCATGATAGGAGAAAGAACAGCAGAAGACCTAAAAGTAACCATTGGCTGTGTATTTCCAAAAATTCAAGATGCCGAAATGAATATTAGAGGAAGAGACTTAATAACCGGATTACCAAAAACCATTACTATCCGTTCTAGCGAAATGTTAGAAGCTCTTATTGAGCCAGCTATGATGATAGTAGATGCCGTTCACTCTGTTTTAGAAAAAACACCACCAGAATTAGCGGCAGACATTAGTGACAAGGGAATCTACATGACAGGAGGAGGTTGCTTAGTAGACGGCTTAGACAAGCTTTTACAAGAAAAACTAGGAATTAATGTTATGATTGCACAAGATACCGTGTCTTGTGTCGCACTAGGAACAGGAAAGGCTTTAGACAATTTAGATGCCTTAGAAGGAAAAACAAGATAAGGGACAATTTGGGACGGTTCTTAATTGTCCTTTTTGGATGTGCAATTGGGGACGGTTCTTTTTTCACATTTTGGAACACTTAGAGACACATCTACTACATATTATTTCTATTCTTAAAATATAGTATATTATTTTTAGACACTGCGTAAACTACCAAACGAGTGTGATAAGACGAGTGCGATTGGAGCAACCTTCCTAACTTTTAAATTAGGTGGTTGCGCGATACACAAAGTGTAAAAAATAATATACTATATTTTAAGAACTCATAATTATATAGAATCAAAAAGGTGTCTCTAAGTGTTCCAAAATGTGAAAAAAGAACCGTCCCCAATTGCACAAAATTGTCTTAAAAAAGGAGAAGAAAATGAAAAAAGTAGCATTTATCACACTAGGTTGTAAAGTAAATCAATACGAAACCAACAGCATGATACAAAAATTTATAGAAAAAAATTACAATATAGTAGAAGCAGATAAAAAAGCTGACATCTATGTAATAAACACTTGTACAGTAACGAATATGGCAGACAGAAAATCAAGACAAATGCTAAGAAGAGTAAAAGAGCAAAACAAAGAAGCCATTGTAGTAGCCTGCGGATGCTATGTACAAGTTGCAAAAAAAGAAGTAGGGGAAATACCAGAAATTGATCTAGTACTAGGAAATAACGAAAAAAAGAAAATAGTAGAAATCATAGAAAAATATGAAAAGCAAGAAAATCAGTTAGACGAAATACAAAACGTTATGAAGCAAAAAGAGTATGTAGAATTAGGAGAAACGACCTATACCGAAAAAACAAGAGCAGTTATCAAAGTACAAGATGGCTGTGACAGATTCTGCTCCTATTGCATTATTCCATATGCAAGAGGAAGAGTAAGAAGTAGAAGGCCAGAAAACGTTATAAAAGAAATCCAAAAAATAGCCCAAAATGGAATCAAAGAAGTTATAATAACGGGGATTCATATTGCCTCTTATGGGAAGGATTTTAAAGAAAACTATCAATTAATTGATTTATTAGAAGAAATTAATCAAATAGAAGGAATCCAAAGGATTCGACTAGGTTCTTTAGAGCCTTTATTAATAACAGAAGAATTTGTAGGAAGACTAACAAAATTAGAAAAAGTGTGCCATCATTTTCATTTATCCTTGCAAAGTGGCTGTGACGAAACGTTAAATCGAATGAACCGAAGGTATACCACAAAAGAATTTGAAGAAATTGTGCAAAGATTAAAAAAAGCTTATCAAGACGTTATTTTAACAACAGACATAATTGTTGGTTTCCCACGGAGAAACAGAAAATGAATTTGAAACTACATATCAATTCTTAAGTAAAATCAAATTTTATAAAATGCACATTTTTAAATATTCACCAAGAAAAGGAACCAAAGCCTCTCAAATGAAAGCGCAAATAGCAGGAAATATAAAAGAGCAAAGAAGCGAAAAGTTAATCCAGCTATCGAATAAAAATCAAAAAGAATATCATGATAAATATCTAGGAAAAGAAGTAGAAATTTTGTGCGAAGAAGTGAAAAATGGCTACCATCAAGGGCATACTAAAAACTACATATTGGCAAGAATTAAAGAAAATGTTGAAGAAGAGCTTCAAAAAACAAGACAAGAACAGCAAGACACAAAACAACAAGGTGAAAATCTAGAAAACCTAGAAAACAAAATCATAAAAGCCACATGTATAGAGGCAAAAAGTGATCATATCTTGGTAAAACAGTAAAAAGATGTAACGAAACCGTAACAAAACCGTAATCAACATTTAATATAAAAAAACGCCAAAATACTTGTCAATTCTAAAATTATATAGTATAACTAAAACAGTAACAGATATAAAAAACACAAAGGAGGAATAAAAATGGCAGATTTAGGTAAAGTAAACAATGTATCAGGAGTATTTGGAGGGGTAGAGTTACAAACAATGGAAAACGAAGAACAACAAACACCAGAAAACGCAGGAACTATTATGCAACCAGGAACAAACCTACCAACTAAAACTGGATTTTGGAACAAATTTAAAGCATTTTGGTTACAAGACATAGATTGGAACAAAGAAATAAAAGTTGAATTAACACCATATCAACAAAAAGTAGAAGACGAAATCAACGAATTTTTACACCAAGAAATTACTTGGGAAAAAGTACACGATTTCCTATTCCAAGAAGTAACATTTAGAAGCAAATAATGTGAAATTTGGGACGGTTCTTTTTTCACATTTTTATAAAATAGAGATTTTTTGATTATTATGGAAGAGTCTTAGAGTAAGATTTAATACATGATTTTGAATCTAATATTATAAAATAGGAAAAGAATTGTAAATTTTTAGTGAATTTATTTGAAAGGTATAGCAAAATTGAAAAAAATGTGCTATACTTTTTTAAATTTGGAATTATAGGAAAACAAATTTGGGGAATTATTTTGGGGGTATTTAAGGATTACTTTGACATTTATCAAAAAATAAGAAAGAAGGTAGAAAATGCCCCGAATAGCAAGAGAAAAAAGTAGCACAAAAGTATATCATATAATACTTCGAGGAAATGCAAAACAAGATATATTTTTAGAAAAACAGGATTATCACAAATTTATAAAAGAAATTTGTGAAACAAAAGAAAAGTATCAATATGAATTATATGCTTATTGTTTAATGACAAACTATGTTCACTTTATTTTATATGATAAAAAAGAGAATCTATCAAGAGCACTACAAAGTTTGACAGTTAGTTATGCCTCTTATTGGAATAAAAAATATGATAGAGTAGGACATCTATTTCAAGATAGGTTTTTAAGTAAAAAAATTGAAACCAAGAGTTATCTTACAAATTTATGCCGTTATATCCATCGAAACCCAGAAATAGCGGAAATTGCACGAATGGAGGAATATCCTTGGAGTAGTTATCAAGAATATGTAAACGATAACCCAATAGTGAATAAAAGGCAAATTTTAAAATTATTTGGAAACCAGAAACAAGAAGCAATGAAACAATTTATAGAATTCCATAAAATGAATACATTTCAAAACGAAATGCAGAATTTTGTAGAATATGAAATGATATCCAAATTAAAAGATGAGCAAGCAAGAAAATACATAGAAGAAATTTTAGAAATTCAAGATATTCAAGAAATAGTTAAGTTTAAGATAGCAGAGCGAAATAGAAATTTGAGGAAATTAAGAAATATTTCAGGAATTTCAAATGTACAAATTGCGAGAATAACAGGTTTAAGTAAAAGAATGGTAGAAATAGCAATGAAAGGAAAGGAAGGGGGAAAGGAGACGTAAACTTGATAAACACATGATACGAAATATTAATATATTTTGTATAAGTTATTTGCAAATAAAACATATAGAGATAGCAAAAACTTAAGAATGTGAAAAAAGAACCGTCCCCAATTTCACATGGCAAAAAGTAAAACGATTTTTGTTTGTAATGAATGCGGAAATGAGTCAAGCAAGTGGCTTGGTAAGTGTCCAGCTTGTAATAGTTGGAATAGCTTTTTTGAGCAAAAAATAGTGGAGAGTAAAAATAGTTCGTTAAAGCAAAAGGATGTAAAAAACAACACACCACAGGTTTTGAGTTCTTATGAAGCAAAGGAAACGATTCGAACTTCAACTGGTTTTACGGAATTAGATAATGTTTTAGGTGGTGGCTTGGTAAAAGGGTCTTTGGTTTTGTTGCGGAGGAGAACCGGGGATTGGAAAGTCTACTTTAATTCTTCAAATTTGCGATAAGGTAAAAGGAGAAGGAAATGTTCTTTATGTTTCTGGGGAAGAGTCAGCAGAACAAATTAAAATGAGAGCAGATAGATTAAAAATTAATAATGAAAATATTATGTTTTTAGGAGAAACAGATATTGATGTTGTTAACCAAGCAATTATAAATATGAATCCAAAGCTTGTTATTATTGACTCGATTCAAACAATGTATGCAGAAGAATTAACAGCAGCACCCGGAAGTGTAAGCCAAGTAAGAGAGATTACTTCGCAAGTGATGCGAGTGTGTAAGTCAAGGGCAATTACTACCATTATTATTGGGCATGTTACCAAAGAAGGAAATATTGCAGGACCAAGAGTTTTAGAACATATGGTAGATACGGTTTTATATTTAGAAGGAGAAAGATATTTTTCATACCGAATTTTAAGAGGAGTTAAGAATAGGTTTGGATCTACTAATGAAATTGGTATGTTTGAAATGAAAGAAGAGGGAATGTGTGAAATTACCAATCCATCAGAGATACTAATTTCTGAACGAGACGATAATCCATCTGGTTTATGTATTGTTTCTAGTATGGAGGGGACAAGGCCTATTTTAGTGGAATTGCAAGCATTAACGACACAAACCAATTTTGGTTATGCTAAAAGAACAGCAAATGGCATTGACTACAATCGATTGGCCTTATTAATTGCGGTGTTGGAAAAAAAAGCAGGTCTAATGCTTGGTATGCAAGATGTTTACTTAAATGTAGCAGGAGGTCTAAAAATTAATGAGCCTTCTATTGATTTAGGAATTATGATGGCAACTGCGTCTAGTTTTAAAAATATTCCGATTCCAAAAGATATGGTAATTATGGGAGAGGTTCGGCTTAACAGGCGAGGTTAGAAGAATTAACTTAATCGAAAAAAGACTAAAAGAAGCACAAAGATTAGGCTTTAAATCTTGCATCATTCCAGAAAGTAACAAAAAAGACTTGAAAGATAAAATAAAATTAGATATAATAGGGGTCAAGAATATAAATGAAGCAATGAAAAAGGCGTTAGGCTAAATGAAAGAAGGAAGCTTTTAAGAAAGGGGTGTCATTTTGCGAAAACGAAAAGAAGATAGCATTACAGAAATACTAAAATTAATTGCTCCCGGAACCCCCATAAGAGATGGACTAGAAAATATATTAAGAGCCAAAACAGGGGCATTACTGTTAATCACAGATAACCATGAAGTCATAAAAGCAATTGTAGATGGTGGTTTTGTAATTAATGAAGAATATACTTCAGCCAAGCTATATGAACTAGCCAAAATGGATGGAGCAATTGTCTTAAGTGGAGATTTAAAGAAAATTATATATGCCAATGCCCAATTAATTCCGGCAAGAGAAACATTAACCCTAGAAACAGGGACAAGACATAGAACAGCTGAAAGAACAGCGAAACAAACGGGCGAATTGGTAATTAGTATTTCACAAAGAAGAAGTATCATAACCGTATTTAAAGGGAATGATAGATATGTCTTAGAAAATACAGATGTGGTATTAAACAAAGCAAACCAAGCCATTCAAACCTTAGAAAGATACAAAAAAGTATTTGACAACAAACTAAGCTTACTAAATGAATATGAATTCAATGATATTGTAACACTAGAAAATGTGATTGTTGCAATTCAAAGAGCAGAAATGGTAATGCGAATTGTAGAAGAAATACAAAGACAAATCTACGAACTAGGAAGTGACGGAAGGCTAGTAGAAATGCAGTTAGAGGAATTAATTGGTGGATTAGAAAAAGAAGAAATGTACATCATAAAAGATTACATGGTAACCACAAAAAAAGGACAAACACCAGAAAAAGTACTAGAAAAATTGGGACTATTGACTTATGAAGAACTAGGAAGTGAAAATGCCATTGCCAAATTACTGGGCTACGAAAACTTTGATAACTATGACGAAGTAGGTGTTTATACAAAAGGATATCGTATTTTAAACAAAATACCAAGAATGCCATCAAACATTGTAGAAAACTTAATTGGTTCTTTTAAATCCTTCCAACACATATTAGATGCAGACATAGGAAGTTTAGATGAGGTAGAAGGAATTGGAGAAGTAAGAGCAAGAACGATAAGACAATCTTTAAAAAGAATGCAGGATCAATTTGTATTCTAAGTTAGCCGTTTGAACGAGGCAAATTACGGATAACTTACGCAATCGAAAGAAGAGGGACTGTGAACAACAAAAAAGAAAAAGGAGAAATGAAAAAATGAAAACAAAAAATATAATATGGATAATTGCGTTAATTTTGGTAATAGTAATAATAGCAACTTTAGGATATGGCTATTATCAAAAAATAACTATGGAAGTTAAAAATCCAATTGCTACTATGGAGGTTGAAAATTTTGGAACTATCAAAATGGAATTATATCCAGAATTAGCACCAGAAACGGTAGCAAACTTTATAGCCCTTTCTAATAGAGGATTTTACGATGGATTAACCTTCCATAGAATTGTAAAAGACTTTATGATACAAGGAGGAGACAAAGAAGGAACAGGACAAGGTTCAGCAACCACAGCAGACTTAAAAGATGGTGGAGACGAAACAGCCTATACTATTAAGGGTGAATTTATTTCCAATGGTGTGAATAAAAATAAATTAAAATTTGAAGAAGGAATTTTAGGAATGGCAAGAAGTGACTATACTTCATACTCTCCAACCTTAACAGAGGAATCTTACAATT
>CANRXN010000033.1 GCA_947643945.1 uncultured Clostridium sp. | reverse complement strand
ACAGTTTGATCCAGAACTTGCTGATTTGTTTTTGGATATTTTACAAAATCATTTTGATGAGATTAAGGAAATTCAAGAGAAATATAAATAAAACGAAAAAAGATTTTGGGGACGGAGGAAAAAATCATGATTGAGAAATGGCTCAACCATGATTTTTTCCTCCGTCCCCAAAATCTTTTTCACACTTTCATGGAAAGTCCTACTTTTTGTCTTTCTTGATCTATTTTAATTACTTTAACTTTAACCACATCACCTACTGATACGACTTCACTTGGATTTCTTACAAATTTGTCACTCATTTCGGAAATATGGACTAAGCCGTCGTGTTTTACTCCAATGTCGACAAAGGCTCCAAAGTCAATTACGTTACGAACGGTTCCAGTTAGTACCATTCCCTCTTTTAGGTCTTCTAGTTTTAAGACATCGCTTCGTAAGACTGGTTTTGGCATGTCTTCACGAGGGTCTCTTCCCGGTTTGGATAATTCTTCTATGATGTCAGTTAGTGTCATCTCTCCTATTTCTAGTTCTTTTGCTGTGTTTGCTATGTTGACACTTTTTAGTTTTTTTCTTAGATCTTCTAGTTTTTCTTTATCTTTTAAATCTTGCTTATCATAGCCTAAATTTCCTAGTAATTTTTCGGTTACTTCATAGCTTTCTGGGTGAACCGCCGTAATCTCTAAAGGATTGTCTCCATCTAGGATTCGTAAAAATCCGGCACATTGTTCAAATGCTACTTTTCCTAATTTTGGTACTTTTAGTAATTGTTTTCTATTTTTTAATTTTCCGTTTTCGTCTCTGTATTTTACAATGTTTTTGGCAATGCTGTTGTTGATACCTGATACATAAGATAGTAGGGATGGTGTTGCTGTGTTTACATCTACTCCTACTTTATTTACACTGTCTTCTACTACACCGAGTTAGACTTTCTGCTAATCTTTTTTGGTTAACATCGTGTTGGTATTGCCCTACTCCTATTGCTTTTGGGTCAATTTTTACAAGTTCTGCTAGTGGGTCTTGTAATCTTCTTGCTATAGAGATGGCTCCTCTTATGGATACGTTGATATCTGGGTATTCTTCGGTTGCTAATTTTGAGGCAGAGTAAACAGATGCTCCCGCTTCGCTAACGATTACATAGTGTACCGTTCTTTTGGCTTCTTTTATCATATCGGCAACAAACATTTCGGATTCTCTGGAAGCAGTTCCATTTCCAATGGCTATCATGTCAATTTGGTCTTTTTCAATTAACTTTAATAACTCTTTTTTTGCCCCTTCTATGTCATTTTGTGGCTCTGTTGGGTACACGGTTGTATAGTCTAGTACTTTTCCCGTTTCGTCAATTACTGCTATTTTACAACCAGTTCTGTAAGCTGGGTCAAATCCCATTACGGTTTTTCCTTTAATTGGCGCCCCTAATAGTAATTGTTTTGAGTTTTGTCCAAATACTTTGATTGCCTTTTCTTCTGCTTTTTCGGTTAAGTCACTTCTTATTTCTCTTTCAACGGATGGCTCAATTAAACGTTTAAAACTATCTAAAATGGTTTCTTTTAACATTTCGCTAAATTGGGTTTGCCCTTTTATTACATCTCTTTCGATGTAGGCTAAAATTTTTTCTTCTGGTTTGCCAATTTTTACTTTTAAAAACTCTTCTTTTTCTCCACGATTGATGGCTAAAATCCTATGGCTTGGTATATATTTGATGGCTTCTGAATATTCATAATACATTTCATAGTTTGATTTTTCTTCTTCTTTGGCTGCTTTTGTTTCAATTATGGCTTCACGATAGCATTGTCTTTTAATTTCTTTTCTGTATTTGGCATTGTCCGAAATATCTTCTGCTATAATATCTAAAGCGCCCGCAATTGCTTCTTCTTCTGTGTTTACTACTTTGTCTTTGTTCTTTTTGTCCTCTTCGCTTAAGGTATCTACATTGATATATTTTTTCGCAATTTCTTCAATTGGATTGGTTTCTTTTTGCTCCATAATAATAATTGCTAATGGCTCTAATCCTTTTGCCTTAGCAACTGTCGCCCTTGTTTTCTTCTTTTGTTTATAAGGTCTATAGATGTCTTCTACTTCTGCTAAGGTTTTTGCCATCGCTACTGCTTGTAAAATCTCGTCTGTTAGTTTTCCTTGCTCTTCAATCGATTTTACGACTTCTTCTTTTCTTTGTTCTAAGTTCCTTAAGTAGTTTAGTCTATCTCCTAAATCTCTTAAGATTTCGTCTGATAGCCCTCCTGTCACCTCTTTACGGTATCTTGCAATAAAGGGAATGGTGTTTCCTTCGTCAATTAGTTTTACCGTATTTTCTACTTGTGATGGTTTAATGTTTAGTTCTTCTGCTATCGTTTTAATTATTTTTTCCATTTGTTTTTCTTCCTTTCTTTGATTTAATCATGATTTTGGGGACGGAGGAAAAAATCATGATGACCCATTTATAATTCTTGCTTTGAATTCATAAAATTATAATATTTAGTTCTATTTCTTTAACCTATCCATTACCCCTTTTGTGATATCTAATTTTTTCATGATATTTGTATACTTTATATTTTTAATCTTTTTTAGATATTTGATTAACGCTTTTAGTATAACATCTTTTTCAAATATTTCAAATAATTTTATATTTTCTTTCTTAGTAAATTCTAAAATTGCATTATTGATTTTATTTTCTATGTTAATATCTATATCCAAAAACTCTTCCTGCGTTGATTTATCTTTATTGCAAATAAATTGAATCTCTTCTTCTGTAAAAATCCCTGTTTTGTTGATTTCTCTATTTTGATAAAAATAGTAAGAAGAATATGGATATTCGTCTATTTGTTTTACCATATTCGCTTTTACTGGATTTTGATGTATATATTTTACACATTGAATTAATTGCCTTTTATCTAAAATTGGTTCACTTTTGTATCTGTCACGAAATACATAACCAACTCTTTCATTCTCCATATAATTGTAATATTTTGCATATAAACTATTTACTTTTTGCATATATTTTGATAATTCTTTTTTGTCTTCTACTTCTATTAATAGATGTGCATGATTATTCATGATACAATATGCTATTATTTTAAGTTTTTCCTTATTTAAATTTTCTCGGATTAATTTCATATATCGATTGATATATCTGTTATTATTGAATATAAATTCTTTATTAATACCTTGTACCATTATATGAAAAAAAGAGGTATCAAGATATTGTCTTGCTATTCTTGCCATTGTTTATCTTCCTTCCTTTTTTAATTTTGCCCCTTTTCACATATAACTTTTATTCTTTTTTATCCTCCCCCAAAGATAGTTGTTATTTTCTTTTAGAAAATTTTTTATTTATAAAATATATTGCTACTATTACTACTAAAAAATATGACCATAACTTTACTTTTGTAATAGTTTGTCCTGCTTTATATTTTTCTAATTCTTTTTCTATTCCGTGTAGTTGTTTCTTTTATCTTTATAGAAGATATTATTGTTTGGATTTCCTCATCTTTTTCTATGTCTGTTTTTGAATGTATAACGATAGCAGTCATATAATTATCTGTATATATATTATAACCAGCATTATAGTTTGTCTTCAGTTTCTTTAAATTCCTTTGGAATATTTATGCTAAATTTTTCAGTTGTATATGCTTTTGAATTTGTAACATTTCCTATTCCTATTAAAAACAAGAAAATTATTAGAATAAATATTTTTTCTTTTTTTCCATAATTTAATATTCGCTTCTCATATATACTCTGTAGGCTCGCTTAATGCTAGACAGCTAAGGTAATCCCAAAAATTACGGCTAATACTTTAATGAGTCATCTGCTTCTATCCAATCTTGCACTTGTTCTATGCGGTAATCTGTTTTGGTATCTCGCATAACAACTTCTTTAATTCCGGCTATTAATTAACATTCTTTTACAAAAGGTACATGGCCAGTTGTCTTTTACATATTCGCCATTTCTTTGATTGATGCCAACCATGTATAAGGTGGCTCCTATCATGTCTTTTCTAGCAGCACTTAGCATGGCATTTTGCTCACTATGAACAGAACGACATTTGTCATAGCCTTTGCCACTTGGCATGTCTTTTTTGATACAGTATCCTAAGTCTAAACAGTTTTTTCTGCCTCGTGGCGCCCCTGAGTAGCCTGTTGATATGATTTCGTCATTTTTTACTATGATACTTCCGGTAGTTGTTTCTTAAACAGGTTCCTCTTTCTGCTACGGTTTCTGCTATGTTTAAATAATAGTTTATTTTGTCAACTCTTGCCATAAATATCTCCTTACAATTTTTTCATTTTTATGTCTCTCTTTTAACTTAAATTTTTTAATTCGTTCACCTCTAAAATGAATGTTCATGATTTTTTCCTCCGTCCCCAAAATCATTTTCATCATGGTTATTCGATTCCTAGGTATTCGTTGTAAGTGACTTCTCTGTCGATTACTTTTCCGTTTTCTTTGATGTCTATGATGCGGTTGGCTACGGTTTGGGTTAACTCATGGTCATGTGAGGTAAATAGGATGTTTCCGATGAATTTTTTCATGCCTTCGTTGACAGCGGTGATGCTTTCCATGTCTAGGTGGTTGGTTGGCTCGTCAAAGATTAGAAGGTTTGCTCCTGATAACATGATTTTGGATAGGACACATCTTACTTTTTCTCCTCCAGATAGGACTTTTGCTTCTTTTAGGGCTTCGTCTCCAGAAAATAGCATTCTTCCTAAGAAGCTTCTTACATAAGTTTCGTCTGGGTCTTTTGAGTATTTTCTTAGCCACTCGGTTACGTTTTCATCTGTTCCGAAATAGATAGTTGTTGTCTTTTGGGAAGTAACTATGGGTGATGGTGGTTCCCCATACTAGTTCTCCGGCATCTGGTTCTATTTCTCCTTCTATGATTTGAAATAAAACAGTTTTGGCAATTTCGTTGTCTGCTAAAAAGGCAATTTTGTCTCCTTGTTTTACATCAAATGAGATGTTGTCTAGTATTTTTACGCCTTCTATGGTTTTCGTTATATTTTTTACTTGTAAGATTTCTTTTCCTGGTTCTCTGTCTGGTTTGAAGTCTACATATGGGTATTTTCGGTTGGATGGTTTGATTTCGTCTAGTTCTATTTTTTCTAAGGTTTTCTTTCTTGATGTTGCTTGTTTTGATTTGGAAGCATTGGCACTAAATCTTGCAATGAAGTCTTGTAGTTCTTTGATTTTTTCTTCTTTTTTCTTGTTTTGTTCTCTTGCTTGTTTTAGGGCTAATTGGCTAGATTCGTACCAGAAGTCATAATTTCCTGGGTATACTTTAATTTTTCCAAAGTCTACGTCTGCTATGTGGGTACATACTTTGTTTAGGAAGTATCTGTCGTGGGATACGACAATTACGGTGTTTTCGAAGTCCATTAAAAAGTCTTGTAACCAGTTGATGCTTTTTAGGTCTAGGTCGTTGGTAGGTTCGTCTAATAATAAGACGTCTGGATTTCCAAATAGACTTTGAGCTAGTAATACTTTAACCTTGTCTTTGGCTTCAATTTCTTTCATTTGTTTGTAATGGTTTTCTGGTATAATCCCTAAGTCGTTTAGTAACATAGCAGCATCCGCTTCTGCATTCCATCCGTCTAGTTCGGCAAATCGTTCTTCTAATTTGGCTGCTTTCATTCCATCTTCTTCACTGAAATCTTCCTTGGCATAGATTTCGTCTTTTTCTTTCATGATGTCATATAGTTCTTTGTTTCCCATGATTACGGTGTCCATTACGGTGTTTTCTTCATAGGCAAAGTGGTCTTGCTTTAAAACAGATATTCTTTCGCCTTTGTCTAGGCTGACATCTCCTTTGCTTGGCTCGATTTCTCCTGATAATACTTTTAAAAAGGTGGATTTTCCCGCTCCATTGGCTCCGGATGATTCCATAACAGTTTCCTTTTCCAAATCTTATATTTACTTCTTCAAATAGTACTCTTTTTCCAAATCTTACGGTTACGTTGTTGGCACTTAACATTTATTTTTCTTCCTTTCTGTTTTCCTAAGTTTAGGGCTGTGTTTTTTCTTTGCTATTATACACTATTTTCCATTTGTTTTCAAGTCATGGTTTAGATTTAAATTTTGCTTTTACAGTTAAGAACATACCCAAAAACACCAAAAAGAGACTTTGAATTTTCAAAATCTCTTTTACAATCATTATAAACCTACGGAACTTGTTATTTGTTTTACTGCTCTTTGCAAATTAGCTTGTTTTTCCGTTAGTCCAAACGTGATAAATCTTACGACTTTATTATCCACGTTTCTGATGTCTTCTTCTGTAATATTCTCTAAATTCCAACTATTTCCGTCCAAAAGCAATTTACTTCTATAAAATTCTTTGGTTAATAATTCTGCATGGGTAGCTGTTTTAATACCATCGATTGTATCACTTGCGATTCCATTTGCTTCTGCATTTTCATAGCAATTTTGGAAAGTTGCTACTGCTCCTTCTGCTACTGTCGCTATAAACTTGTTAATTGGATTGCCATTTTGTTCTAGTTTATGAATCATAGCTGAATTTTTAACTGTTAATTTTCCCTCTCCTACTTTGGCAACAAATCCACCCCAAGTTGCTGCATTGCTAGCTGAACCACAACTCATATACATATTAGCTATTACATTTTCAATGGTAACATCTCCTTTTGTTAAAGACACTACTCCACCATTTTGTATAGCATTTCCATATATCTCTCCTTGTACATAACAATTCTTAATACTTCCGCCTGTTTTAACAGCAACCATTGCTGCCATTTGACTACCAAAGTTTCTACCATTTAGATACGCTTTTTCAATATGAATATTTTCATAAGTACAATTCTCATCTTCTAAAATCATTGCAGAAACACTAGTCTTTCCTAATACAACCATATTGGTAAATTTCATATTTGAAAATGTTGCATTTGTTGCTTTTAGTGCAAAAGCTGCTACTTGATTTCTTGATGGGTTACTTGTACTCCAATCAATAAATCCATTTTTCCATTTTGCTCCAAAATTGTAGTTTTCCATATTCAAACCATCAACTTTTCCTTCAAATTTTCCAAACAAGATAGCATTTGTTAAGTTGGTTATGGCATGGTTATTTCCTCTGATTTCGCCATGAAATTCTGGTATTATAGTGGTTAGTTGGATTCCTATTTTATACGTTTTTCCAGAGAAATCTATGTCATTTTGGATATCAAATACGCCATCTGGATGGGCATTGATTAAGCTTATAAATTCATCTACTGAGTGTATTTGATAGGTGTCTATCTTATTGATTAGTGTTTTTTCATTTGGATCCCAATTCTTTAGTTTTGGAATACATTCTTGGCTTACATAACTTAAATCCCAAACTTCGGTATCAAATCCTAAGGTATTACTATAAAATGCTCTATCGGTAATATTTTGTTTGGTTGCTACACTTATTTTTCCTGTAAAGTCAATACCTTCTCTTGTTAAAGTCGAAATTCCTGTGTTTTCTTCGTATTCGTAATTTCCTTCAAAACCTTCAAACTGGTCGTTGGCAGTTCTTCCATCAAACTTGTATTGTTTCATTTGATTTCCTAATGCTATATTATTCTTAACAATACTATTCATCTCTGCTTTTCCTATAAATCCTGAAACTCCTGCATTACCAAGTGCTTTTAATGTACTAAAACAATTGATAACACTAGATTGTCTTAAAAATCCAACTAATCCTCCTATGTCTTGATTTCCTTTAGCATCTCCTAGAGAATAACTATTTTCAATAATTGTATTGTTAATTGCTTCTCCTACCAATCCTCCACAAGCTGAGCCTGTTGCTGCTATTATTCCATTACTACTACTTGCTTTGATATGAGATGTTCCTACATAACCAACTAGTATTCCTACTCGACCAGCTCCTGTTATATTTCCTCCAATAATATGCACATTTTCTAAATCACTAGCGGTCATTGTACCAATTAAGCCACCTGTATTATTGTTTTTATTGGTTACTGTAATATCTTTTGCTACTAGATTTCGGATTTCTACTTTGTCTGCTATTTTACCAAATGCTCCTACGTCTGTTTCATTTTTATTGATATTGCTTCCTTCTAATTTTAAATTAGTAAGTTTTGCATAACGAATGGTATGGAAGATTGGAACCGTATTCCCTTTTAAGCTATGATTTTTTCCATCGATTTCTCCTATGAATTCACCACTAATTATGGTTGTTGTACTTTCTAAGTTA
>CANRXN010000032.1 GCA_947643945.1 uncultured Clostridium sp. | reverse complement strand
TTCTACTAATCTAACTCTTGAAATAGAGCTTTTTCTTCTACCAGTACCGTAAAAAACGATATTATTTTTAGCCATGATATTTTACCTCCCATACTTCTGGTTTTTGCGCTTGATTTTCATGTTCTGCTCCAGCATATACTCTTAATTTTTTAGCTTGAGCTCTTCCTAAAGAGTTATGAGGTAACATTCCTTTAATAGCTAAAGTCATTGCTTTTTCAGGATTTTTTTCAAGCATTACTTTGGCAGGAACTTCTTTCATTCCTCCAATATAACCGGAATGATGTCTATAAATTTTTTGATTTATTTTGTTTCCTGTTAAGATTACATCTTTACAATTTAATATAATAACATGATCACCTGTATCAATATTAGGTGTGTATGTTGGTTTGTGTTTTCCTCTTAATAATTTAGCGGCTTCTGTAGCAACTCTACCTAATGGTTTGTTAGTAGCATCGATAATATACCATTTGCTTTGAACTTCGCCACGTTTTGCACTATATGTAGTATTATTCATGGTAACAATACCCTCCTATTTCTTTTTTTCTTGACTTTTAAAACAATATAAAACTACCGGGGAGAAGTTTTATATATGCTTTTATTAAACGAAAATATTATATTACAAAAGGATTGCTTTGTCAAGGGATTTTTTAAATTTTTGATTTTGTAAAATTATGGAAAAAGTATTGACAAGGTTATAA
The DNA here is from genome assembly GCA_947643945.1 of uncultured Clostridium sp. Lineage (GTDB taxonomy): Bacteria > Bacillota > Clostridia > TANB77 > CAG-508 > CAG-269. The sequence continues at coordinate 7,508 of CANRXN010000032.1, read as the reverse complement.
ATTTATAATATAATAGGCAAAATTAAAGTTCAAGAGAGAATTTAAAGTCTATAAAAATATCCAATTTAACAAGAAAATAAATAAAAAGCGAAGAAAAAGTGAGGAATAAAGGAATTAACAAACATTTTACCTACAAATAAAAATAAAATATAATAAAGAAGAAGTGATATATGAAGAAAATAGATTATGGAAAAGAGATAGCTAACTACATACAAAAAATGCAAGAAGAAAGACAAAAAATAGAACAAATGCCATTTATACTAGAGGATGTAAGTATGCCTTATAATTTAGGAAATGCGAAGGTAAACAAGCCACATGATAAACTTTTTAAAATTGTATTAGGAGAAAAAAAGCAAGTAGTAGAACTATTAATTTCCTAATTTTACTAAAAATGGGAGAATTTTAAAAACTTGACAAATTTTTTCTTTAGGGATATAATATATAGAGCGTGCAAAATGAAGAAAACAATATGAAATCTAAATAAGGAGTAGGAAAAATGAAAAGTAAAATGAATATAAAAAGCATTGTAATGATGGCAGCCGTAGGAATTATCAGTTTGTTTTTTATAAACATGAGTTTAGCTGCCAATACCCGGAAAAATAAGAGTAGAAACAGCAAATCTTAGGGAAACAGCAGAAGAAAGTGCTAAAATCCTAGAACAATTATCACAAGGAGACCAAGTAGAAATAATCGAAAAAACAGGAAATTGGTATCAAGTAAAAGCAAAACAAATTACAGGATATATAAGACAAGACTTAATTACCGTAAATGGAGAAGTAGCAAAAAATAATACAACTGAAACAAACCAAACAGCCCAAAACGAAGTAAAAACTGAAGTAGTAGAAGAACCAAAAGCAGAACTAGAACCAGAAGTAAATACCCAAGCAGAAGTAATAAACAACGAAGTAGAACCACAAACTAAAACAGAAGAAAAAGACCTAAATTTAGGAAAACAAAAAGTAACCGAAAATACCAAACTAAAAATAGTACCAGTAATCAATGCAACTGACATCATTGAAGTAAAACAGGAAGAAGAAGTTAATGTAATAGAAATCGTAAATGGGTGGGCTTGTGTAGAAACAGGGGCAACCAAAGGATGGATTAGAAAAGAAAAACTAGCAAAACAAGAAGAAAAAACAGAACAACCAGTGCAAGAACCAACACAAGAACCAGTTCAAGCACCAGTAACAGTAGCAGAGCCACAACCAGCAAGCAAAACCCTATATGTCAATTCAGCTAACATCAATGTAAGAAAAGCAGCCAACAAATCAGCAGAAGTGCTAACAAGCTTAACAGTTAACACTGCAGTAGAAGTAATAGCAGAAGAAAACGGATGGAGTAAAGTTAAGGTAAATGGACAAGAAGGATACATCCTAAGTTCTCTATTATCTAGTAAAAAACAAGAAACTTCAAGAAGTACTTCTATGCCAAGAACAGCAAATGGAAGTGCAGAAACAACACAAGATGCACCAGAAGCATCAGGAAGTGGTTCAAGCGTTGTAGGATATGCTAAACAATTTATTGGAACCAAATACACTTATGGAGGAACTTCACCTTCTACCGGATTTGACTGTTCAGGATTTACCTCTTATGTGTATAGAAACTTTGGTGTAAGCTTACCTCGTACATCAGGAGGGCAAGCAGGAGCAGGTGTAGCAGTAAGTAGAAGCAATTTAGCAGCAGGGGACCTAATCATTTACAGTGGGCATGTAGCTATTTATGTAGGTGGAGGGCAAGTAATCCATGCACCAAGACCAGGAAAATCTGTATGCATTGTGCCAATTAACCAAGCAGCAAGTAATTACTTAGGAGCAAGAAGAGTACTATAAAGTCTTAAGTTAAGGAGGACTATGAAAAATCGACCAATATTAATTGTTGCAATAGGATATATCATAGGTATTTTATGGGGACTATACTTTAAAACCAGTATAGTCCTTTGTTATATCCTAATTACAGCAACCTATCTTGTCATAAAAAAACTGTATACCACCAAGAGAAGCAGTCAATTTAAGCTATTATCTTTTTATCGATATAGCAGATATTTAAAATTAATTATGAATAAAAAATCAATCTTTATTCTTATCATTATTTCTATTATTTCCAATACAATTGTGTTATACCAAAATCAATATTATGAAAAGGCTTATCAAGATGGGCAAAATATAAAAGAAACAGCAATTGTTATTAGTAACACAATCCGGAAAACAATATTATAATTTATATCATGTACAAATATTAGGTAAAAAGCATTTTAATCTTATCCTTCAAGTAAGTAAAAAGCAAGAATTAGCTTATGGCGATAAAATAGAATTGCAAGGACAATATAAAAAGCCAAACAAAAGAACAAATTATGGTGGATATGACGAGCAAAGCTATTTAAAAACCTTAAAAGTAGTAGGAAGAGTAAAAGCTACCAAAATAAAAGTATTAGGAAAAAATCAGCTGAACCCTATTTTACAATTAGCCAATACCCAGAAGTTAGAAATAGAGCAAAAAATAGAAACAAATTTTGAAGAAGAAAAAGCAGATTTATTAAAAGGAATATTAATAGGAGAAACGACTGGAATGCAAGAGGAAGTAAAAGAAAACTTTCGAACTGCTAATATTTCTCATATTTTAGCCATTTCTGGCATGCACATTAGCTATTTAATGATAGGAATTAGGATAGTATTTAAAAAATTAATAGGGAAAAGAAAAAGTCAAATCGTAACTATTGCGATACTAGTCTTTTATACCTTTATCACAGGATTTTCCCCTTCTATTGTGCGAGCAGTTATCATGGGAGCAATTTCGATGGGTGGAGAAATTTTTTATCGAAAAAATGATACATTAACTTCTATTTCTATCTCTTTACTATGTATCTTAGTTTATAATCCATTTTTAATTTTGCATGTGGGCTTACAATTATCTTATATAGGAACCTTAGGAATTATTTTATTACAACCTACTATTTTAAAGATTTTAAAGATCAAAAAAGCAAAAACACAAAGGAAGATATTACAAAAAATAAAGGAAATTCTAGCAGTTAGTTTATCGGCTCAAATTGCTATTTTGCCCATTTTACTATATCATTTTAATACAATAGGACTGTACTTTTTAGTAACTAATTTGTTGGTAAGTATCGTAATTGGTCCAACAATTATTTTAGGTTTTTTAAGTATTTTTGTGAAGGTATTTTCGTTCCCAGTAAAAGTAGGTTTAGAAATCTTGCTTTTTATTTCTAATTTTAGTAAGCTCCCACTTTCTAAAATTTATATAGCAACACCAAAGCTGATAGGAATTGTTTGTTACTTTTTAGTTGTTTGTTTTTTCTACATCATGTATTATAGCTATCAAGAGAAAAGGCCAACTGGTAGCCAAAAAAGGTTCAAAAATTTAATGGCACTTTTTTACTACCGATGGAGGCAAAAAAGGAAACAATACTTTTCAATTATAATTCTTGTTTTTATTTTCATTTTCTTTTGTTTTCATTTATTTCCTAAAAGTTTAAAAATTTATTTTGTGGATGTAGGACAAGGAGACTGTACATTTTTAGTAACTCCAAAAAATAAAACTGTTTTAATCGATGGAGGAGGAAGTATAGCAAGTGACTTTGATGTTGGGAAAAAGACAGTCATTCCTTATTTACTAGATAGAGGTTATACAAAGTTAGACTATATCATGGTCAGTCATTTTGACCTAGATCATGTGGCAGGTTTGCTAAGCGTTATGGAAGAGCTAACGGTAAAAAATGTTATCATTTCGAAACAAAAAGAAGATACCAAACAATATCAAGAATTTATTAAATTAGTAAAGGAAAAAAGTATAGCAGTAACGATTGTAAAAAAAGGGGATAGTATAAAGATTGAAGATTGAATTTACTTTGATATTTTGTGGCCACAAGATAATTTAATGTTGGAAAATGCTTTGAATAATAATTCGATTGTTACTAAGTTACATTATAATCAGTTTTCAATGCTTTTTACAGGAGATATAGAAGAACCAGCAGAAAAGCTATTGCTAGAAAAGAAGCCAAACTTAAAAGCAACTGTTTTAAAGGTTGCCCATCACCGGTTCTAAGACTTCGTCTACGGAAGCGTTTCTTAAGAAGGTAAAGCCTAAAATTTGCTTGATTGGCGTTGGCAAAGATAATAATTTTGGACATCCCAATGAAACGGTTTTAGAAAGATTTAAGGCTAGTAATACTAGGGTTTATAGGACGGATCAAGATGGTGAGATTTCAATTTGTGTTAATGGTAAAGGAGAATTTAAGGTAAAAGAATGGATAAAACAAAAATAAAAAGCAACTAAAAATAGTTGCAAAAATTAGAAAGAAATGATATAATATATGAGTACATTAGAAAAAGAAATAAAAAGACTAAAATCAAAACCAAAAGATTTTACATATGAAGAAGCAAAGAGGATTTTAAATAATTTTGGATATTATGAACATAATAAAGGAAAGACATCGGGGTCAAGAGTGGTATTTACCAATAAAGACAATAGTAAGATAGAATTACACAAGCCACATCCAACGAATATATTAAAATCTTATCAAATAAATATGTTGATAAAGAAAATAAATGAAATGGAGGTGTTATAAATGAACAATATAATGAAATATAAGGGATATTGGGCAGAAATAAAATATAGTGACGAGGATGAATGCTTTTGTGGCTATATAGAAGGGTTAAAAAACGATATTATTTCTTTTGAAGGAACTACTGTAAAAGAATTGAAAAAAGACTTTAAAGATGCAATTGATCATTATTTAAAGACCTGCAAAGAACTTAAAGTTGAGCCAGAACTTCAATGTAAAGGCTCTCTAAACGTTAGATTAGGAGTAGAGCTTCATAATAAAGCTAAAATGAAATCAATTGAAAAAAACATTTCTATAAACGAATTAATAAAAAAAGCAGTAACTAGCTATTTGAAAACAAATTAGAAAACTGCATAAATTTAACAAACTCCGTAAATACTACTAAAAAGTATAAAAAGGAGAGTTGAATTTATGAATAAAACAATTATCACCTTATTAGCAATAATGGTAGTAATAGGAGCCATGTTTACTGCAGTAATGGTATTTTCGCCAAATAATAAACAGAAGACACAAGACTTACACCTACAAGAAGAAATAGCACAAGAAGAGATTTTAGATGACTGCACCGACGAATACGAAGAAATGGAATATGACAATACCGTAAAAGCCAACACCCGGAGAAGAAAAGACCTCACCTAACTGTTCTTTAATAACAAAAACAGTCTTTTTAGGATGTGGTCATACCAAGCAAGAGTATGAAAATTTACCACAAGATATGGTAAATTTAAGTAAAACCGAAATAGAAGAAAAGTACCAAGACTATAAAATCGAAAGTTTTGCAAGTAATGAAGTGGTATTAGCGCAAGAAAAACAAGGAAACTGTGGGGAACATTATAAGGTAAAAGATAAACAAGGACAAGTTGCTATTTATAAATTATTAGAAGATGGAACCGAAGAAGAAATAGAAGTGACAGGAATTACAACAGAGTACTTGCCAGAAACGGATAAGATTACGATGGAAAAAGGAATTTTAGTAAATGGTAAGCAAAATTTAAACCAGTTGATTGAGGATTTTGAATAAAAATAAAGAAAAGGAGGGATTTTAAGGAACGTCCCCTTAATCCCTCTTTTTCTTTTCCTTTTTATCAACCGTAACTTCCTTTTTCAAATCTTGTTTATCAATAAATCCTTTTTGGTATAAATCCTTCACATACATAACCAAAGAAAAAATAGTGGAAAGAAGTGCTAAGGCAAAAATACCAAGATCTAATTGTTCCCAAATACCAGTTAATTCATATTGTTTTAATAAAAGAGAAATAACAATAGCAAAATATAGTAAAACAGTTGCTAATTTTCCGGTACCATTTACTGTAAACCACAACATCTTTGCCATAAAGGAAAGAAGCACCACAAATCATAATAAACTCTTTTAAAAATACAATTAGCAAAATCCAAATAGGAATAATATCAGTAAATACTAAAGAAGCAATGGTTGCAATTTGTGTTAATTTGTCTGCTAACGGATCCATTAATTTTCCAAAATTAGAAATAAGATTAAATTTCCTTGCAATAAATCCATCAGCAATATCTGTAATACCAGATATCGTAAAGAAGATAAAAGCTAAGATGTAATGTCCTGTAAGGATAAAAAATACAATAAATGGTATTAATAAAAGTCGAATCACTGTTAAGATATTTGGTACATGTTTTAACATAATAAAAGTACTCCTATTTTATTTCAAAATTTAATTTATCATTTTTTAAAGTAACAAATGCCGTATTTCCATCTAAAAGCTTACCACGTAAAATTAGTTCTGCTAGTTCATCTTCAATATATTTTTGAATGGCTCTTCTTAAAGGCCTTGCTCCAAACTTTACATCAGTTCCTTTTTCTAAGACGAAGTCTTTTGCTTTTTTGTTAATATCAAGTTTAATATCTTTTTCTTGCAAAGCCTTCATAGTGTCTTTTAGCATTAAATCAACAATTTGTAATAATTGCTCTTTATTTAAACTGTCAAAAGCTACAATTTCGTCAATTCTATTTAAAAATTCAGGACGAAATACATCTTTTAAGCTATCCATTATTTTGTTTTTATTAATCGTTTGCCCACCAAAACCAATCGAATTATTATTTAAGTTAGAACCCGCATTAGAGGTCATTATGATAATGGTGTTAACAAAGCTAACAGAATTTCCTTGGCTATCGGTTAATTTCCCATCATCTAATACTTGTAGTAAAATATTAAATACATCTGGGTGAGCTTTTTCAATTTCGTCTAAAAGAATAATAGAATATGGTTTTCTTTTTACTTTATCGGTTAATTGTCCGCTGTCTTCATAGCCTACATATCCTGGAGGTGCACCAATTAATTTAGAAGTAGAATGCCCTTCCATATATTCGGACATATCAACTCGAATCATAGCGTCCTCACTACCAAACATTTCGTAAGCAAGAGATTTTGCCAATTCTGTTTTACCAACTCCAGTTGGTCCAACAAAGATAAAAGATGGTGGTCTTTTGGTGCTTTGTAAGCCAGAACGATTTCGACGAATGGCTCTTGCTACACTACTAACAGCTTCTTCTTGTCCAATAATTCTTTTATGAAGGTTAGTTTCTAGATTTAATAACTTTTGTGTTTCTGCCTCGGTAATCTTTTTTACTGGTATTTTGGTCCAGCTTTCAATAACATTGGCAATATCTTGCACGGTGATTTGTTTTAATTTCATCTTGCTATTTAATTTATCAATTTCTTCAATTAATTGACATTCACGCGTCTTTAAGTCTGCTGCTCTTTGATAGTCTTCGGTTGAATCAGCAGCTACCACTTCTTCTTTTTCGGCTTGTACTTTAGAAAGTTCTTGTTTTAGCATTTCTAGTTTATATAATTCTTTGTTTTCTAAGTTAATTCTAGAGCAAGCTTCGTCTAAAATATCAATCGCTTTATCTGGTAAAAATCTGTCATGGATGTATTTTTCGGACATGATAACA
>CANRXN010000031.1 GCA_947643945.1 uncultured Clostridium sp. | reverse complement strand
TGGATCCGAAATTATGGTAAAAGTAGGAGATTATGTAAAAAGAGGAGAAACTGTCGTTCTAAAAGTTGGATCAACCGGTTATTCTACAGGACCACATGCTCACTTTGAGGTTCGACTAAATGGTGTAGTAACAGATCCACTACCATATATTACAAATGGAATGGTACCAACCACACAAAATCAAGATACAACGAAGGAAGACACAAACGATGCAGAGCAGAAAGATAAAAGCACAGAAAATACGAATAATTAAAGGGGAAAATAGGAGGAACTTATGAAAAGAATAGGAATTAAAATAATAGGAATACTCGTAATAGGAATTATAGTATTACAAGCTAATTTATATACGGTACAAGCAGTAACAGAAGCAGAGATAAACAAACAAACAAATGAACAAACAAAAGCAAATAATGAAATAAAACAAACTGAAAAAGAATTAGATAGCGTTCAGGGAGAAAAAAAAGAAGTACAAAAACAAGTAGAAAACTTATCTAATCAAATAGATGATTATCAATCACAAATTGATACATTGGATACACAAATAGCAGGATTAAATACAAAAATACAAGAATCTCAAAATAAATTAGAAAAAGCACAAGAAGATTATACCCAACAAGAAGAATTATTAAATGCTAGGCTAGTTGCAACTTATGAAGCAGGGGAAACCTCTTATTTAGACTTTATTTTATCTTCTTCTAGTATTACTGACTTAATTTCTAACTACTTTTTAATAACAGAAGTAGCAACAACTGATACGGAATTATTAGAGAAAATTCAAAAACAAAAAGAGGAAATTGAGCAAGCTAAAAAAGATTTAGAAGCAAGTAAACAAGAATTAAATACTTCAAAAGCAAGTAAACAAAGTGTTTCTACACAACTACAAACAGCCAAAAAAGAAAAAGATAAACAAGTAGCTAAACTGTCAGAAGACGAAAAAGAGTTACAAGAACATATTGAAGAACTTCGTACAGCAAGTGCCCAAATTGAGAAAGAATTAAAAGCAGCACGAGCAAAATATGCGGCACAAATTGAAGCATTAAACAATACCAATAAAGGAAATGGTAATTCATCTGGAAATAATAACGGAAATAGTAGTGGAAGTTCAGGAGGAAATTATACAGGGCGGAGGAAGCGGAACGCTTCAAAGACCTGTAAGTTCAGGTTCTATATCAGCGGGTATGTACTATCCAAGTGGAGGCTATCATGGGGCAATCGATTATGCTGTACCATCTGGAACACCCGTATATGCGGCAGCAGAAGGTGTAGTTCTTAAAACACAAAACTTAACAACAAGTTATGGAACCCATGTAGTTATCCAACATGCAGGAGGATTACAAACATGGTATGCACATGGAACAAGTGGTTCAATATGTGTTACACCTGGACAAACAGTTTCAAGAGGTCAACAAATTATGAGATCAGGAAATTCAGGAAACTCTTCTGGACCACACCTACATTTTGAAGTAAGGGTGGCACCATATGCCTATGGAAATAGAGTAAATCCAAGTCAATATTTTTAAATGTATGTCATATAAATATAATATAAAGAATGGGCGGAACATTCCGCCCATTGGCATTACTAAAACAGCGGAGGTAACGGTTAAAATGGAAGGAAAGAAAAGATGTAAAATCTATAAAATCATTATGCTAGTAGTAATTGTAGCATTTATTACATTTTTATGTACGTCAATTGGCATGTACCAATACTTTGGAAAAACAGGAAATGCAACAATTTTTGCAACAAAAGCAGAAGACACCAATATAGACGAAACCCTTAATCGATACAAAAAAATTATAGACAAATACTACTTAGGAGAAATAAACGAAGAAAAACTAAAAGAAGGTGCGATAAAAGGATATATTGAAGGTCTAGACGACCCTTACACCGAATACATATCAAAAGAAGATATGAAAGACTACTTAGAAGACACAATGGGAAACTTTGTAGGAATTGGAATTTACATGGTAAAAAATGAGGATGCTAACAAAGTACAAGTACTAGCACCCATCAAAAACAGTCCAGCCGAAAAAGCAGGAATTTTACCAGGAGACTTGATTGTAGCGGTAGATGACGTGACTTACACAGGTGACGATATGTCAGTTGCTGCCAATAAAATAAAAGGAGAAGAAGGAAGCACCGTAAAACTAGAAATTTTAAGAGAAGGAGAAACAAAATCCTTTGAACTAAAAAGAGAAAGCATCAAAGTAAACCCAGTAGAAGGAAAAGTTCTAAGCAATCAAATTGGTTATATCGAATTTTCTTCCTTTGACGACGAAACCGCAAAAGACTTTAAAGACAAATACTTAGAATTAGAAAAGCAAGGTATCAAATCCCTAATTATTGACTTAAGAAACAACGGAGGAGGAATTGTAGACGAAGCCTTAGAAATTGCAGACTATATAACTGAAAAAGATGCTATCTTATTATATGAAGTAGATAAAGAAAACAAAGAAGAAATAAGAAAGGCAAAAAATGACCCAATCATTCAAATGCCAATCATTATCTTAACCAATGAAAACACAGCAAGTTCATCTGAAATATTAGCAGGAGCTTTGAAAGACTTAGGAAAAGCTAAAATTTGTGGTGAAAAGACCTATGGAAAAGGTGTAATTCAACAAGTACTAACCTTGCCAGATGGTAGTGGACTAAAAATAACATCTGAAAAATACCTAACACCAAACAAAACAGAAATCAACAAAATAGGAATCGAGCCAGACGAAGTTGTTAAACTACCAGATACCGTAAAAAACATATTAAATGTAGAAGAAAAAGACGACACACAACTACAAAAAGCAATCGAAATGTTAAAGTAAAAGGAAGGATTAAGGCTATGAATTTACCAAACAAATTAACCCTATTTAGAATGATACTAGTACCTATCATGGTAGTGATACCATTTTTAGGATTCCAAGGAGAAATACTAACCATTCCAATCGAATATTGGCTAATCGACTTAATATTTGTAATAGCTTCGATAACTGACAAACTAGATGGTTACTTAGCAAGAAAAAATAATGAAGTAACCACCTTTGGAAAATTTCTAGACCCATTAGCTGATAAAATCTTAGTATTAGCAGCTATGATTATGTTAGTCGAAATGAGTAAATTGCCAGCATGGATTCCAATCATTGTGTTAGCAAGAGAATTTATTGTATCTGGCTACCGCCTAGTAGCTGTAGAAAAAGGTGGAAAAGTAATTGCGGCTTCCAATTGGGGGAAACTAAAAACAGTAACCCAAATGACAGCTATTATTTTAGCATTTATAGACCTACATAGCTTTGGAGAATGTTTTGGTGGAGGCTTAGAGGGAGGAGCATTTATTCTAAACTTAGCAGTTACCCTTATGATGCTAATTCAAACAGTAGCCACCATTTTTTCCGGAGTAGATTACTTAAAAGGGGCTAAAGGGATGATTGAGATGTGAAATTGGGGACGTTTCTTTTTTCACATTTGTAAATAAAAGTGAAATTTGCTTGACAAATTTCATTTTTTGCCGTAAGATAATAAAAGATTTTTTTAGAAAACAAAGAATAAAATAGAACAAGAGTTGAAAGGAGAATAAATACTATGGAAGAAAAAGAAGTAATCTTAACACAAGAGGGATATGATAATTTAGAAAAGGAGTTAAACTATCTAAGAACCGAAAAAAGAGCAGAAATTGCAGATAGAATTAAAGTAGCATTAGGATTTGGCGATTTGTCAGAAAATTCCGAATATGACGAAGCAAAAACAGCACAAGCAGAAAATGAAGTAAAAATAGCCGAACTAGAAAATAAAATAAGACATGCTAAAATTATAGACGAAAAAGACATTGATACAGAAACGGTTCAAGTTGGAAATATTGTAAAAGTGTTAGATATGGAATTTGACGAAAAAATAGAATACACTATTGTTGGTTCAACAGAAGTAAATTTAGCAGAAAACAAGATTTCAAATGAGTCACCTTTAGGAACTGCTTTATTAGGTGCTAAGAAAAATCATGTAGTAGAAGTAAATGCACCAGCAGGGATTATGCAGTATAAGATTTTGTCTATTAAAAAATAAAAGACGGGATTCCAAGAAGCGGAATCCCATTTTTTGAGTTTTGAAATGTGACTTATTCGGGGCTATTGCCCCATCCTGGTACAGATTTTGAATGTTCCTCTTTTTTCTTCTTAAAGTTTTTCTTGGTAATCAAGATTGCCTCTTCAAGAAGATCAAGAGCGGACCGAGAAAGTCCTAAACTTGTACTACCATCTTCATGATAGCAAAGGAAGCTAATGCTAGTGCCATCGTCGACAATGGTCAAGACACTAACAGGAGCGGTATTCCGTATAGCTGGATTTACTAGAGAGGAGGAAAGCGCCTTTTTTAAAAATATAAGTTCTTCTTCTCCATACAGTAAATGCCCCAGATTATGGGGGATGTTTTTAATAGTATGCCCTGTGTCAACGAGTGTCAATACCTGATTGCTTTTCATTTCAATCTCCTTTCATACTGAAAACAAATTTAAGTGTCAAAAACAGTATAACATATCAAGTAACATAATGTCAAATTTTAAAAGCTGTATCCAAAGCCAACTGAATCATAGCATTTAAGCCATTTTGCCTTTCTTCCGGTGTAGCAACTTCCGTAATAAACTTAGAATCCACAACACTCATTAAACAGCTAGCTTTTTTATTTAAAATATTTGCTACATAAAATAAAGCAAAAGCTTCCATTTCCGCACTAACAGGATTGAAATTTCCTGGAATTCTTGTTAAAAATTGATTAACATCTGTCATATAAACATCAAAACAATCAGTGCAAACCGTATTTCCAACAACAATAGAAGTATTTGTTTCCTTGGCTGTTTCGATAATTTTGGTATTTAAATCTTCACTTGCCTCTACGATATGGCAATCTTCATTATTTAGAGTAAGAGCAAAATTTCCCTCACTAAAAACATTTTCAGATAACACAATATCAAACAATTTTAATTCTGGTTTATAACCTCCGCAAGAACCAATACGAATAATATTTTCCACGCCATAAAATCGGTATAATTCATAACTATAAATTCCCATGCTTGGCATCCCCATGCCAGAAGCCATGATGGTTATTTCTTTTCCTTGATAATTTCCAGTATAAGCATACATTCCTCTTACTTGATTTACTAATTTGACATTTTCTAAAAAATTTTCGGCTATATATTTTGCTCGTAATGGGTCACCTGGCATGATTACCGTTTTTGCAATTTCGCCTTGTTTTGCCTCATTATGTGGTGTTGACATATAAAAATCCTCCTTTTATTTTATAGTAAGTTACAATTCACATTTAAACTTTTTATGGATAGGCAAAATAGAATAAATTTTGCTATAAATAATTTCGAAATGTGAAATGTAACCATAGTATAACAATAAAATCAAAAAAAAGCAAAAAAGTACTTGAAAAAGGAAAAGCGAAGTGGTAGAATAATAATAGATTAAAAAAAAACCGCATTTGGTCATTTTTTTAATCTTTTTTTGATTGGTGCCATTTAAAACCGGAACCAATGGCAAGAGTAATAGCAACTGCGGAAAAGGAAAGGAAGTTATAGCAATGAACACAAAATACATATTTGTAACAGGAGGAGTCGTATCAGGATTAGGAAAAGGAATCACAGCAGCTTCATTAGGAAGACTATTAAAAAATAGAGGCTACAAAGTAACCATTCAAAAATTTGACCCATATATCAACGTAGACCCAGGAACCATGAACCCTTATGAACATGGAGAAGTCTTTGTAACCGACGATGGAGCAGAAACCGATTTAGACTTAGGACATTACGAAAGATTTATCAACGAAAACCTAACCCAAAACTCAAGTATCACCATGGGAAAAATCTATCAAAATGTAATTGAAAAAGAAAGAAGAGGAGATTACTTAGGAAAAACCGTACAAGTAATTCCACACATCACAAACGAAATTAAAGAAAAAATCTATGGTTTTGAAGATACCGATACAGATATTGTTATAACAGAAATAGGAGGAACCGTAGGAGACATTGAAGGCTTATCCATTATTGAAGCCATTCGTCAAGTAGGATTAGAAAAAAATCCAGAAGATGTTATTTATGTACATGTTACGCTATTACCTTATATATCAGGTTCTAATGAAATAAAATCTAAGCCAACCCAGCACTCTGTTAAAGAATTGCAAAGCTTTGGAATTAAGCCAAACATATTAGTTTGTAGAACCGAAAATGACATTCCAGATAGTATAAGAGAAAAACTATCCCTATTTTGCAATGTTAGAAAAACTAGTGTTATCCAAAACAAAACAGCAGACAACCTATATGCTGTGCCATTAATGTTAGAAGAAGAAGGTTTAGCAAGAGAAGTTTGTAACCACTTAAAACTAGAAAATTATGTGCCAGACAACGCTAAGTGGGAAGCTATGGTAGAAAACATTAGGCAAATTAAAGAGGAGAAAAAAGTTCATGTAGCCATTGTTGGAAAATATGTACAATTAGAAGATGCTTACATATCTGTAATGGAAAGTTTATACCATGCAGGATTTGCTAACCATGTAAAAGTAAAAGTTCATTTAATCGATTCTGAAACCATAACACCAGAAAATGTAGCTAAAAAATTAGAAGGAATCGATGGAATTGTTGTTCCTCGGTGGATTTGGAAACAGAGGAATTGAAGGGAAAATTGAAACCATAAAATATGCAAGAGAAAACAAAGTACCATTTTTAGGAATTTGTTTAGGAATGCAAATGGCAGTAGTAGAATTTGCCAGAAACGTATTAGGCTTAACTGATAGCAATTCAGCAGAATTAGATGAAACGACTAAAAACCCAGTGATTCATATTATGGAAGATCAAAAAGATGTTGATAAAAAAGGTGGAACTATGCGTTTAGGAGCCTATCCATGTGTAATAAAAGAAGGTACCATAGCAAATAAAATTTATGGCACAAAAGAAATAACAGAAAGACATAGGCATCGTTATGAATATAATAATGAATATAGACAAAAATTAGAAGAAGCAGGATTAAAAATTTCTGGAACTTCTCCAGATGGCTTATTAGTAGAAATGGTAGAATTGCAAGACCATCCTTATTTTATAGCAGGGCAATTCCATCCAGAGTTAAAATCAAGACCAAATAAGCCAGCACCATTGTTTGTAGGATTAGTAAAAGCTTGTTTATAAAGGAGAAAGATCATGAAAGAAATTGGAGAATACCAGATAAAAAGGCCAAAATTTATTACTTTTTTAGATAAAGACCGGAACAACTGACTTAAGTGACAAAAACTTAAATAACATTTTTCACTTAGTTTCCAAAATGGGAGGTATGGTGATATTTGTAACAGGAAGAACGGTAGGCGATATTGAAGGAGAATTAAAACAAAAAGGAAAAAATGTGCCTCCCATCATTGCAGGAGATAATGGTGCCGTTATTTATTACACAAAAACAGGAGAATTTTTAACGAAAAAAACACTAGACCATGAAGCGGTATTAAAAATGGTAGATAATTATCTAGAAAATGGAGGAAACAAAGACTATATTCGTTTTACCAATGGAGAAAAAGTATTTGCTTCTTGCCAAAAAGATGTAGAAAAATACTATGAAGGTAATCGAAAAGTAAAACTAGTAAATGACATCTATCAAGAAATCCAGCAAACACAAGATATGACCAAAGTAACATTAGCAGAAAAAGAAGAAATAATAAAACAATCAAAAGAATTTGTAAAAGGATATAATTGTTGGACTGATAAAGATGCTACAGAATTCCCAAGGAAAGATTGTAAAAATTATCGATTAGATATTGCTGGAAATAATATTAGCAAAGGAGATGCTGTTAAATGGATTACTAAAAAATTATCTCCCCAGTATGGTTTTATTTGTATAGGAAATGGAGCAAATGATATATCTATGTTTAAAGAGGCAATTGACAATAATATGACAGTAGCTATGATGCAAAACACATCACCCCAAGTATTAGCGGAAATGGAACAATATGCCAAAGAAAGAAAAAGAGGAAAAGTAGAGGTGATACCTTGTAATAGACATCTAGCAAATGAATATATTTTAAAAAAAGCAAAGATGTTTGAAGGGTATATGGCAAAAAAGGAAAAAGAGATGGGAAAAAGGCAAAGACTACCAGATCTTCCAAGGGTAAAAGTTTCGAAGATAGATACGAAAAATATCAGTCGTGGTACGGGTTTGCAAACAAAAGGTAGGGAACGATAAGAAAAATTTGAAAAAAATTTGTAAAAACCCTTGACAAAAAGATTAAAAACATTTATAATCTATAATTGTTAAGGGGAGTTATGCAGGTGTA
>CANRXN010000030.1 GCA_947643945.1 uncultured Clostridium sp. | reverse complement strand
GTTAATGGCAGGTGTGTAACGACTATCTAGTGGAATCGTGATGTTTTGATTGGTATAGTAATTCTTTAAGGTAATTTCACTTAAATTCTCGTTTTTTATTTGGTATAAATTAGCGGTAATTAGTTCACCATACAATTGGTAGGTATCCATATTCTCACAAGCTGTTAATTTTTCGTTAATATGTAAAAGTCTCGTTTTGTACTTTTTTAAGATGTCTAAAATCATTTTTAAAATGCTATCACGGTAAGTTTTAAATTCTGCTATACTTTCTTTTTCATAGTAAAAATCGTCAATAAAAAAGTTTAAGGAAAAAGGAGGGGCATCATTTTTTGTTTCTTCTACTAAGAAATAATCCTTTTTCTTTCCATCTATAGTATGAAAAGTTAAAAAGTTAGTATCAGTTTTGGCAATTATTTTTTGGAAATAGTTATATAGTATTTCCAAAGTTTCTTTCTTTAAAATTTCTATGCCAAGAAACTTCATAGAAGCTTCTTGGAAAGATTTGCTAATCCCATTAAACACATCATAAATTGCTTGATTAGAAGATAGCTTTTGATAAAAATCCTCAAAACTTAAAGCTTCTAAAAAATTATATTTATTGGTGGTAGGATAAATGTATTTAACATGAGGGACAATACTTCTTAAACTTTCTTCGTTGTTAATATGTCTAAGGCTATCAATTATTATATTTTGCTCGTCTAATAAAATGATGTTACAATGTTTTCCCATTAATTCTACGATTAGCCTTTTCGAAACAACATCGTCTACTTCGTCAAAGCCTTCAAAATCAAGGATAACTAATCTTTCTAGGTTATTGGTAATTACGTTTTTTAAGCGTAACCCGAAGTAGATGTTTTCGAAGCACCATACAAAAATTAGGCGCTACCTTTGGATTGCTTTTGGGATGTGTGGTTAGGTGAATACGGTAATTTGCTACGTCGACACATAGGTTTAATAAGAAGTTTTTGCCATCCAAATAAAAGCCTAATAAAACGGTGTTTTTATTTGGCTGAAAGATTTTATCAATTCTGGCACCTGCTAAAGTTTGCAGTTCTCCAGCAATTGCTTTTGTTACGATTCCATCAAATGCCATAGTAAGTCTCCTTTCTTTTGATAGGGGTATTATATCATATTTTTGGAAGAAAGGGAAATAATTTTAATGTGAAACTCTTGCCTAAAAAACTAAAAAAAGATATAATAAAGAAGAAAATAAATGAAAAATATAGGCAAAAAAATAGCAATCCAAAGGGGAGAAAAAAGCAAATGAAAAAAAGAATCATTAGCCTTCTAGTAATACTTGTAATAGCCATCAGTATAAGGGGTAAAGTAGAGGCATCGTCAAGTGATTTATATTTAAACCATTTAGACTTTGAAGCCAGTATAAATAGTGATGGAAGCATGGATGTAACAGAAAAATGGAACATCAAAATAAATGACACCAACACACTATATAAAACATTCCTAACCGATAAAACTAAATACTCTGAGATAGCCAATGTTAAGGTAACTGACATTACCAATGACAGTAGTAACCTATTAAACAAGCAAAACCAATGGAACTATCACATGCCAAAAGGTAACTATTTTGGAGGAATAAACGAAGATAACGAATTTGAAATCGCGTGGGGAGTAGGACTAGAAGATAAGGCAGAAACTAGAGTTTATGAGATATCATATCAAGTAAAAGATGCCATAGCAAAATACAGTGATTATGGCGAACTATATTGGCAATTTGTAGGAAAAGATTTTGAAGTAGATGCTAAAAACATAACAGGGACTATTTATCTGCCAAGTCATGTAGATACAAAAGACCAGATAAAAGTTTGGGGTCATACCGAAGACTTAAATGGAGAAATTTATGTAACCGATACCAATAAAATAGAATTTAATATCAATCAATTTCGAGCAGGAAGATATGTAGAAGTAAGAACTTTATTTCCAGAAAATATGTTAGGAACCATAAAAAGAGGAGAAAGCAAACCACGACTAAACCAAGTAGTAGAAGAAGAAACCACTTGGGCAAACCAAGCAAATGCAAGAAGGAAAATGAAAGAAACAACCAAAACAATTTTAGCAATTGTTATTAATTTAGGTGGTGCCATTTTACTTGTTTTTAGTATAAGGTCAAGTATTAAAACAATCAAAAAGATAAAAACAACTAAAAAAATTGAGCCAAGCCAAAAACTAACCTATTTTAGAGAAATACCAAGAAAAGATAGTACACCAACGCAAGGCTTATCGCTTTTTACCAAACAAGTAGGTGGATTTAATAATAGTATTTATTTAGGAAGAATATTTACTGCAACCCTATTAAATTTAAGCTTAAAGAAAATTTTAGAATTTACACCAAATGAAAAACAAGTAACCATTAAAATTATAGAACAAGCACCGCAAGGCTTAGAAGGTGACGAACAAGTAGTTTTTGAGTATTTAAAAAGAGTAGCCGAAAAAACAGATGGTCAAATTACCACAAGTGAATTAGAAAGATATATTAAAAAATCACCAAGTAAGATTGTTAAATTAGGAAATGACATTGATGATGTGGTAGAACAAGTTTTATACCAAAAAGGATTAGCAAGCAAAGAAATGAAAATAAAAAAGACCCAATTAACAGTTTTTGTTATCTTTTTAGGAGTGTCCATTTTCTTTATAAGTGGGATTTTTACTGTCCTAATGCTTGGTTTATTTATCAATGTATGGATACTAGCATTACTTATGCCAGCAGTTATCATTCAACTAATTGTATTTTGTATCTTAAATAGTAAAATTAGTGCTCTAACACAAGAAGGAATGGACGAACATGAAAAATGGAAAGGGCTAAAAAAATATATGGAAGACTTCTCAATGCTAGACAAAAGAGAGATTCCAGAAGTTGCAATCTGGGAAAGCTTTTTAGTATATGCAACCGTTTTTGGTATTGCTAATAAAGTATTAAAACAACTAAAAGTGGTATATCCTAATATTAATGAACAATGGGATTGTAATACTTATGGTTATATGTATTTAATGTTAAACACAAATTTTTCGAGAACTTTTTCAAGTGCCATAACTAGTTCTATGTCAACAGCCTATTCTTCTGGTACCGGTGGTGGCGGAGGATTTTCTGGCGGAGGCCGGAGGCCGGACGGTGGACGGCGGAGGTGGAGGCGGAAGATAGCTTCCTTACCTAAAACTTAACAAAAGATAGAAAGGAAAAATAAAAATATGAATCAAGAAGAATTATACAAATTAATTGATAACATACCAGTAACACCTGAAAATTCAGGGATAATTCAAGAAATTAAAGAAGATTTAGAAAGAAAAGACTATGCATCAGCCTTAGAAAAAATTCAAATGCTAAGACAAAAAAAGCCTCAATTAAGAAAAACAAATAAAATAGAAGAATTACCAGAAACAGAAGAAATAGACGAAGAAAAGGAGATACAAGAGTTAGAAAAAAAGGAAGAGACTTTGGCAGAAGGAATGTTTCCTAAACCTTTAAGCAATAAAGAATTAGAAAGACAATATATAGGTCTATTACTAACCGACCCTAGATATATCATTAAATATTTCTATTTATATGAAGAATGCTATTTTGAAGACGAGGAACTATTAAACATCTATAAAAGTGTAATTTTTACAGAAGGACGGAGCCTACACCAGTGAGATTGCTAAAAAAGGCTTTAATTTTGCCAAAGACACCGAAGAAAGCTACAATTTAAAAGTAAAACTAAAAAAAGAAGTAAGAGACAAAAACTATGATATGGAAAAAATTTATATAGACTTAAAAAAATTATTTGTTTTAAGAAGAAGCTATTTAGCGATTCCTATTCAAAATATTCAAGACAAAGTAATTGAAATAAAGGAATACCAATTATATGACAAAATGTCAGTAGAAGAGGTAGAAAATGCTGTTATTCAGGTAAATGATACAGAAAAATTTAAAAGAGCCATATTAAATGAAGGATTAACTACTTTCTTACAATTAGGAGATAACAACCTAACCAATGGATTGCCATTGCCATTTCCTATTCTAACAAAAGTATTTAAAGGAATTCGAAAAGGAGAAACCATGGCATATGCCATGCCATCCAATGCCGGAAAAAGTAGATTTACCATTGACATTGCAGCACATACCGCATTAGTCCATCAAAAGAAAGTATTAGTCATTTCTAACGAAATGGCAGAAGAAAAAATGAGACTTTGTTTAATTACTACGATTTTAATCAATAAAGAAATACAAAAAATGCATGGAATAGAAATTTCCAAAACAGAAGGAGAATTACTAGAATTTAAATTTAGACCAGACGACCCTAAAAAAGTAAAAGTAGACAAGGAAGGATTTGTAGTAAAAGAAGAAAAAGAAAAACAAAAAGACTTTGCCAAAAGACTACTAGAAGTATCCAAAGAATTTCGTGATGTAATCGAAGTAACCAATTGGGTAAACAAACAAATTAAAAACTCTATTTATTTTATCAACATTACAGACCACACCAATGACGAATTAAAAAAAGTAATTATGAACTACTATTACAAAGAAAAAATAGAATACGTTTTCTACGATACTCTAAAAACAGACACTGCAAACATTGGAATTGGTGAGGAATTAAAGAAAACAGCAACGATTCTATCTAACATTGCCCAAAACTTTGGAATTTACATTTGCTCTACCTTGCAACTAGCAGAAAGCGACACCTTACCAGTTAATCTAAACGTAAACGATTTAGCCGTTAGTAGAACCGTAAAAGAAGTATTAGACACCTTAGCCTTATTTAAGCAAATAAACCGAGACACTTTGCAAAATTACGAATACTCCTTAAACGAAGTAGACACCAAATATTTTGATTTAGAAAAATTTGACGACCCCGATGTTCGTTACTATGCATGCGTAGTAGACAAAAACAGAGCAGGAGCCAAACCTACTTTAGTATTTCGTCTAAATCTAGCTTACAACGTTTGGGACGAGCTTCGGCTACTTACGCTTGAAGCAATGATGTTTTTTGGGACGGGGTCAAAAAACATCGCTGTCAAAAAACATAAAAACAAGGAAGGATAAATGAAAAAGATAAAAAAGAAAAAAAGAAAATTTAATCCAAAAAAATTTATAAAAAACTGGTCAATTATACTAGGTGTTATTTTTGTAATTGTTATGCTAACTAGCAAAAAGGAAGACAACAAAACAGAAAAACAAACCCAAGAAACAGTTGCTACAGCGGAGGATAATAATAACAATGTATTGACAGTAGAATTAGAAAATCCAGAAGTAAATAATCAAAATGCAGATTGGAATTTAATTTTAGTGAATAAAGACCATAAAATACCAGAAGATTATAAGGTCGAATTACAAAGTGTAGAAACGAAGCATAAAGTTGATAGCAGAATTGTAGAATCACTAGAGAAAATGCTAGAAGATGCTAGGAAGCAAGACTTAAAACCACTAATTTGCTCTAGTTATAGAACCACTGAGGCACAAACGATGCTATTTCAGCAAAAAAGAAATCAGTTCATGAAATTAGGAAGCAACCAAGAAGAGGCAGAAGAAAAAGCTTCTTATTGGGTAACTCTGCCACGAACTAGCGAGCATGAAATAGGTCTTGCTGTTGATATCGTTTCACTTGATTATCAAGTGCTAGATCAAAAACAAGAATCGACACCTCTGCAAAAATGGCTGATAGAGCATTGTGCAGAGTATGGATTTATTTTGAGGTATCCTACTCATAAAAATGAGATAACCAAAGTTAATTATGAACCCTGGCATTATCGCTATGTAGGAGTGGAGGTCGCAAGGGAGATACAGGAAAAGGGGATTTGCTTAGAAGAGTATTTAAATATTATGTAAAAATAAAATACTAAAAAGAATGGTTTAAGCTGTTCTTTTTTTAGATTGTATGATAGAATAGAAATAATTTTAGGGATGGAGGAAAAATGATGGAAATATGGGAACTTTATGACAAAGAAGGAAATAAAACAGATAAAACAATGAAAAAAGGTGAGAAAATCCCACCAGATTGTTATCATTTAGGGGCAGATGTATGGATTATGAATTTAAAAAATGAAATATTAATTCAAAAAAGAGCACCTTTAAAAAGAAGTCCCAATGTGTGGGCTATGACAGCTGGTTCTGTAATAAAAGGGGAATCAAGCTTGCAAACAATAAAAAGAGAAACGCTAGAGGAATTAGGGATTAAGCTAGATATAAAAAATGCTACCCTTATTAAGCATTATAGAACAGGAGAGGTATGGTTAGATACTTATTTTGTAAGACAAGATATCGATTTAAAAGATATTGTTAGGCAAGAAAGTGAAGTAAGCGATGTACGTTGGGCAACTTATGAAGAAATAGAAGAATTATTTGCTAAAAATCAAATGATGGCAAATCGTTGGGAGTATGTAAGAAATTTAATGAAGGCTCTTACCTACATAGGAAAAGAAGAAGAAGTAAAAATCGATCAGCCAATAGGAAGTAAGCATCCAAAATATCCCGAAACGATTTATACTATAAATTATGGTTTTATACCTAATACATTAAGTGGTGATGGGGAAGAAATTGATTGCTATATTTTAGGAGAGGACAAACCATTAAAGGAATACAAGGGAAAATGTATAGCGGTAATCCATAGATTAGAAGAAGATGATGATAAATTGATTCTGGCTCCACCAAACAAAACTTTCACAAAAGAGGAAATAAAAGAAAAAACAGATTTTATTGAAAGATATTTTAAAAGTGTAATAATAATGAATGGAGCAAAAAAATGATATTTAGTATTTTAGCATTTATTGCTTTAGTGTTAAGTATAGGAATAAAAGATAGGAAAAAATCATTAGGAGTACAATCCTTAAATTGTCTTTTTGAAGCAATTTATGCCTTTACCATACAGGCATTTACAGGAGCTTTTTTAAGCATTGCTAATTTTATTAGAACTTTTATTTTTATACAAAGTGAAAAAATCAGTAAAAAACTATATATCTTAATACTTATTTTGTTTGAAGGACTTATTGTAATTAATTGTATCTACACTTGGACTGGAGGGATTTCTCTTCTACCAACAATTGGTTCTATTATTAGGACATATTGCTTATGGCAAACCAATATGAAATTAGTAAGAGTTTCCGGAATAACATCAGGTGTTTTATATGGTTTATATTATTCTTATTATCAAAGTTGGTTTATTGTAATGGGAGATGTGATTTTACTATTTACCAGTATAATGAGTATCTATAAATATGACATAAGTAGAAAGGGAAGAAATGAAAGTTTTAGTAACAAGACATGGGCAAACTGATTGGAATGTGGAAGGACGAATACAAGGAAGAACAGACATACCTCTAAATAAAAAGGGAATCCAGCAAGCTTACCAAACAAGTGAAGAACTAAAGAACGAAAAGATAGAGTTAATCTTAAGTTCTCCGCTACAAAGATGTAAGCAAACGGCGGAAATTATCAATCAGTACCAAAAGGTTCCCATTATTTGGGAGGACAGCTTGTTAGAAATTTCTTATGGAGAAATGGAAGGAAGATCTAATAAAGATTTTGAGAATAGAGAAGGTTTTGGAAATATAATAAAAGGAAAGACATTTAAGAATGCAGAAACTTCAACAGATTTTAAGAATAGAGTTTTTAAGCTTTTAGAGGAATTAAAGAATTTTAAGGAGAAGAAGATCTTATTAGTGACTCATAATGAAGTTTGTAAAGCAATTAATTTGTATTTTAGTGAAACTAATAACGAATGCGATTTAAATCATTTGGGAATTAGAAACTGTGGAGTGGTTAAGTATGAAATTTAAAGCAATGTAAAACAAACAATTCACATAAAATTCACAAAACAAGAATTGACAAACCTGTAAAACTATGTTAAGATAAATAATGCGCTTAACAAAGCGTGCCGAAAGCCAACACAAAAAGCAAGTGTTGCTTTTTTAAGTGGAAAACGTAGAAAAAAGCCTTAACTCAAGCTTTTTAAATGCAATTTCCAAGTAAGACACACAAAAAGAAAAAGGAGGAAAAAAGAATGGAAAAAGAAGAAAACATACTAGGAACTGAAAAAATAGGAAAACTAATCAAAAAATTCTCAATTCCTTGTATCATATCATTATTAGTAAATTCGCTATATAACATAGTAGACCAAATCTTTATCCGGGCAAGGAGTAGGGTATCTAGGAAATGGAGCCACAAACGTAGTATTTCCATTAACCATGATATGCTTAGCCTTTTCGTTAATGTTAGGAGATGGAGCCTCTAGCTACTTAAGTTTAAAATTAGGGGAAAAGAAAAAAGAAGAAGCAGCAAAAGGAGTAGGAAATGGAATTGTATTAGCTGTTATACTATCTATC
>CANRXN010000029.1 GCA_947643945.1 uncultured Clostridium sp. | reverse complement strand
AAAAAAAAATTAAAATTTTCAAAAAACTCTTGACCTAAACCAAGGTTTAGGTGATATATAATATAATATGAAAAATAAAAAAAGTCAAGGAGGAAAAAAATGATATACAAACAATTTCAAGATTTAAAATTATCTCATCTAGGACTAGGAACCATGAGACTACCAAACAAAGGTATAAATGGTGACACGCCAATTGACCAAGAAGAAACTGACAAAATGGTTAAATACGCTATAGAAAAAGGAATCAACTATTTTGACACAGCTTGGGGATATCACAATGGAGAATCAGAACTAGCAATAGGAAAAGCATTAAAACCATATCCAAGGCAAAGTTTCTATTTAGCTACCAAATTTCCTGGCTATGACGTATCTAACATGGACAAAGTAGAAGAAATATTTGAAAAACAACTAGAAAAATGCCAAGTAGAATATTTTGATTTTTATTTAATACACAATGTGTATGAAAAAAATGTTGACCCTTATTTGGACGAAAAATATGGCATACTAGACTATCTATTAAAACAAAAAGAAAACGGAAGAATTAAGCATTTAGGCTTTTCAGTACATGGAAGTTTAGAAGTTATGAAAAAATTCTTAGAAGTGTATGGAAAACACATGGAATTTGGTCAAATCCAACTTAACTACATAGACTATGATTTTCAAGATGCCAAAGCAAAAATCGAAGTACTAAACCAAATGAATATCCCAATTTGGGTTATGGAACCATTAAGAGGAGGAAAGCTTGCCAAATTAAATGACGAGCAAGAAGCAAAACTAAAAGAATTAAGACCAGAAGAAGAAATACCAGCATGGGCATTTCGCTTTTTACAAACCATACCAGGAGTTACCATGGTACTTTCAGGAATGTCTAACATGGAACAATTAGAGAAAAACATAAAAACCTTTGAAGAAGAAAAACCGCTAAGCGAAAAAGAAATGAAAACCTTGTTAGAAATGGCAAAAAACATGGTAAGTGGAAATACGCTTCCATGTACAGCTTGTCGCTATTGTACAGCACATTGTCCAAAAGGAATTGTCATTCCTAAAATACTTGCTTGGTATAATGAACATGTATTTACAGGAGGGGGCTTTATTGCACCAATGGCAATTAGTAGCTTGCCAGACGATAAAAAACCAAGTGCTTGTATTGGCTGTAAAAGCTGTGAAGCGGTTTGTCCACAACAATTAAAAATAGCAGAAGCTATGTCTAACTTTGTAGAGTTATTAAAACAATAATTAAAATTTTAGGAGGAATGGATTATGTTAGAAAAAGTAGAAGCTTTAAAAAATAAGGTAGGTTTAAATCGATTAACCAACCAAAAAGCAAAATATATAATAGGAACCTTATTACTAAGTGGAGTAGGAGTAGCCTTACCTAGAATCTTTCATGTGTTAGCAGGAAGTTCATCAGGAGCAACGTTTTTACCAATGCACCTAGCCGTTTTAATTGCGGCCTTAACTTTTGGAACTATCAGTGGCACAATTGTAGCAGGAAGCTCTGTTGTATTTAGTTATTTATTAACAGGCATGCCAACGTTAGCAAGACTTCCTTACATGGCAATTGAGCTTGTCATTTATGCGATTATCTTAAGTGTATGTAACAAAAAGTTTAATTCTTATGTATCACTTATCATAACTATGATTTTAGGAAGAATTTTATATAGCTTCGTATTATTGGTAGCAGTAAATTGGCTTGGATTACCAACCTATGGCATTTCTGTAATGGAAAGTATAAAGATAGGAATACCAGGATTAGCCATCCAATTACTATGTGTTCCATTTATAGCAAGATTTATGAAAGAAAGGTTAAATTTAAAAAATGACTAAAATAGAAATAGTAAAACAAAAGCTATATGAAACTAAGGCAAGTCTAGTTGTTTTGTATGAAAATGGAGAAATAAAAGAATACTATCAAAATCGAATCAAAGACATTAAAGAAATTTTACAAAATGATAAACTAGCTTTAAAAGATGCCGTAATTGCTGATAAAGTAATTGGAAAAGTGGCAGCTTCTATCTTAACGGTGGCAGGTGTCCATGCAATTTATGCTGATGTTATGAGTAAGCCAGCCATTCAAGTGCTGGAAGAAAACGGCATTGCTTATGAGTATAAGAATTTAACAGATTATGTGCAAAATAATGATAAAACGGGTATGTGCCCTATGGAAAATAGATATAAAGATGAAAAAGATATTCATAAAGTTTATGAAGAAATGGTGAATCCAGCCATAAATTGGAACTTAAAAAAACGGATTTTAAGAATTGCTAAGCGAATGTGATCGCAAAGCAATTCTAATAATCCGCATAATTATCTTCTACGGAAAGTTATGCCACTGGCATTACTTTCCTAGAATATAAAAAATAGTATTGAAAAATAATTAAAAATAGGTTATTATATTAAATATAAAATATAATGATAAAAATAGAAAGGAGAAAAATAATGGAAGAAAACTTTGAAGGAGAAGAATTAGATAATATCGTAATATTAAATGACGAAGAAGGAAATGAAGTAAAATTTGAATTCTTAGACTTAGTAGAATTAGACGAAGAAGAATATGTAGTATTATTACCAGTAACAGAAGAAGGCGAGGAAGAAGAAGGGGAAGTAGTAATCTTAAAAGTAGAAGACACTGACGAAGAAGCAGACGAAGAGTCTTATGTAAGCATTGAAGACGAGGAAATATTAAACAAAGTATTTGAAATATTTAAAGAAAAATTCAAAGACGATTTTGACTTTGTAGACTAAAATAAAAAAACAGGGATTAGGGGGACGTTCCTTAAAATCCCTCTTTTGGGGATTTTAAGGAACGTCCCTCTAATCCCTGTTAAAAAAGGAGGAAAAAACAAATGAAAAATTTTTCAACATGGATGTTAGTTATGTTTATGGCAATGTTTTGGGTATTAAGAATTGTAGTAGCCTTTACCTATGAAATGGGAGGGAGCTTAGGAGGAATACAGCCAATCAATCAAACAATGGAAATTATTTTATTATTTGTTGTATTAGTATGTATGCTACTAATTATCAAAAGAAAAATGGTAGGAGCATTAATTTACTTGTTAGCTTATGGTTTGTATTTTGGAGCAGATTTAATGACAGGAATAACTGCTATGTTAGGAACTACACCAGAAATAACAACAAGTAGTATAGGGTCTTATTTAAGTTTGTTTGTGTCACTAATAGGAATTGTTATACCAATTGCTGTTTTATTTGACTTGTTATTAGATAAAAATAGGAAAGCTAATCCAAAAGATAAGAAAACAGATTGGTTTTATAAAAATGAGCAATT
Source organism: uncultured Clostridium sp. (assembly GCA_947643945.1). GTDB lineage: Bacteria > Bacillota > Clostridia > TANB77 > CAG-508 > CAG-269. The sequence continues at coordinate 5,058 of CANRXN010000029.1, read as the reverse complement.
TGATAGAAAAATGGACGATAGAGCTGATAAAAATAATTATAGGACGTTGTAAAAAAAGGATGTGGATAAAAAATGGAGAGTAATAGCACAAACATCAACTGGTTGATTACGATTAATTGAAACCCCTTAACAAACCCTTATAAATAAAGGGATTACACAATTTTAGATCTTGCATATTTTTGCTAAAAAAGAGCAAAAATCATTCAAAAATCATAAAAATATAATAAATTTAGTGAATTTTATTATAGGAATTTAAGTGGTGATTACGACAATGAAACCCCCTATAATTTTTTAATAGAAATTTAATTAAAATATAAGTCACACATTTTAATTTTACTACAATTTATATTATACTATATTTAATAGATGAGATGGTGATTTTTATGAAAAAAATAAAATTAAAATTAAACCAAACAGAATTTGGAATAATAATAAATGGATTATTAGAATTTAAAAATAAGTTAATAAGGCAAAAAGAAGATACAACTCCTATTGATGACTTATTGTTAAAATTATTAAAAGATAAAAGTAAATAATTGAATAACATACTTCGAACTGATTATAATGGTCAGTTCTTTTTTTATGCCCATACATAGCCATTTTATATTTATAGAGTGGCTAGAGTTTAAAGAAAGGAGGAAAATGTATATGTCGCAATGCAAAGTAATTGCAGTGGCAAATCAAAAAGGTGGAGTGGGCAAGACCACCACAACTTTTAGTCTAGGTGTTGCTCTAGCAAAAGAGGGAAAGAAAGTCTTATTAGTAGATACTGATCCACAGGGTAGCCTTACTATTTCTATGGGTTGGCGTGAACTAGACAAAATACCACTAACTATTGCAAACTTAATGGAACAGTCAATGAATGATGAGCATATTAAGACAAGCGAATCTATATTGCACCATAAAGAAAATGTTGATTTAATTCCATCTAATTTGAGATTGTCGGTGCTAGAGATGTCATTGTTTAGTGCTATGAGTAGGGAGTACACTATGAGAAACTGTTTATCTAAAGTAAAAGACAATTATGATTATATACTAATAGATTGTCAGCCATCTTTAGGAATCTTAACAGTTAATGCATTAGCAAGTGCAGATAGTGTTGTAATCCCAATGCAAAGCCAGTATCTTTCTGCTATGGGAATGACTGAATTGTTAAAGACAGTTAGCAAAGTTAGAAATCAAATCAATCCACAATTAAAAGTAGATGGTGTTTTGATAACATTAGTAGATAAAAGAACAAATCTATCTAAAGAAATGAGAACACAACTACAAGAAAATTATGGAAGTGCAGTAAAGTTTTATGATACACAGATACCTTTTGCAATAAAAACAGCAGAAGCAACTTCTACTGGAAAGAGTATTTTTGAGTATGATAAAAATAGCAAAGTGGCAGAAGCATATTCTTCGTTTGCAAAGGAGGTGCTTGAAAATGGCAAAGAGCGAAATAAAAATGCCGTTGCCAAAGTTAGATGATTTATTTACAACAGAACAAGAACGACAAGAAGCCGATTTAGAAAAAGTTGTAGATATTTCATTAGTAGAAATTCAAGACTTTCCAAACCACCCATTTAAAGTGATAGTAAATGAAGAAATGCAAGATATGGCACAGAGCATAAGTGAACACGGTGTGTTATTACCTGCACTTGTTAGACCACTTCCAAATGGTGGCTATCAAATGATTTCTGGACATAGAAGAAAGAAAGCAAGTGAAATAGCAAACAAAGAAACAATGCCGTGTATAGTACGAAGTTTAACAGATGATGAAGCCACTATAATTATGGTAGATAGCAACTTACAAAGAGAGAAGATATTACCAAGTGAACGAGCCTTTGCTTATAAAATGAAAATTGAAGCAATGAATAGGCAGGGTAAACGAACTGACTTAACTTCTTCCCAAGTTGGGAAAAGGTTAAATGCTTATGAAGAATTAGCACAGGAAGTTGGCGAAAGTAGAAATCAAATTCATAGATTTATTAGACTTACTGAATTAACAAAGCCTTTGCTTGATATGGTAGATAATGAAGATATTGCATTTAATCCGGCAGTAGAACTTTCATATCTTACTAAACAAGAACAAGAATGGCTTTTGAATAGTATTGGATGTAATGTTGCTACACCATCTTTATCACAAGCCCAAGAAATGAAGAAGTTAAGTCAAAGTGGGAATTTAGATGAAGATAAAATCGAAGAAATAATGAGCCGTGAAAAACCTAATCAAGTGGAAAAACTAAAATTAGATTTTAAGGCTTTAGCACCTAAAATGCCAAAAGGTATGCCATCTACAAAATACACAGAGCATATTTTTAAAGCATTGGACTTTTACAACAGGTATCTTGAAAAACAAAAACAACAGGGGGCGAGATAGTGGGAGTTATTATTCCATTATTCCCCTTCCTACAACCTACCCCTAGTATTTATATACTAACTGTTATTACTAACTGAAAAAAAATATATTAAGTATTTACACAAATGCAAAAGAAAATATTTTAATTTATACTAAAACCAACAAAGCAAGAAAGGGTGATTTGTATGAAAAAAATATTGATTTTGATTAGCATTTTGATTTTTATGACAGGAGGTATAGTTTTCTATTTGCAAGATAAACAAGAAAAGCCAAAACTAGAACAGGTTAATGTTAGTGAGAAAATCACAGAAGAAAAAGTGGCAGAAGAATCTAAAAGCGAAGAAAACAAAGCAGCAGAAAGTGAAACAATACCAGAAGAAAAGGTTGATGAAGTAAAAGAAACTAAAAAAGAAGTTAAGTCAGATCCTAAACCAGAAAACAAGAATGTTTCTTCGGCTAGTAAAAATGAAGTGAAACAAGAGAAAAAACAAAATAATTCTGTTTCAAATGAAGTTCCAAATGAAACTCCGAAAGAAACACCAAAACCAAAAGAAAATAACAATACTACACCTAGTCAAAATCCAAGTAGTCAACCACAAAATAGTGGAGCAACTACAAAGTTTTATGAATCAATAACTGGTGGTAAAAAAGAGTTTGCTTCTGATAGTGAAGCGACTGCTCGTGGTAATGAAATTAAGAGCAAAGAACTGGATTATGTTTTAGATTATAACGAACAACACCCAGAAGCACCGATAAAACCAGATATAAACTATTTTAGGGTGTATCCATCTGTGATAGATGAAAATGGTAAGACTTGGTATTATTTGCATTTCTTTTGTGCAAGTGGCGAGGAAAATGACGCAAAATTAAAAAGTATGTATTAGTGGCTCTATTAAAGAGTCATTTTTTATGCCCTAATTTTAGGAGCAAGAAAGGAGAAAAAAAAATGAAAAAAGTATGTATGTGCCTAGCCTTAACGCTAGGTCTTTTAGTTGGCTTTACTGTTAATGCTCAAGCAGTAAGTGCAGCAACTTTAACAAAAACAAAATCGGGCTATTATTATGACCGAGCAAGAGCAGATGGAACTGACCATCATTCTTGGTATTTTATGCAATATGAAATGGATGGCGAAGTGTCATATTGTATCGAGCCAAATATTCCAGAGGGAACGACTTATAATCCCGGAAGTTGGGAAGCAACTGGACTTCCAAATGAAATCAAAGAAAGATTATTGTTAATTGGCTATTACGGATACACATATCCGGGACACCAAACATTACAATATCGTGCTGCTACACAAGGAATGATATGGGATATTATCATTGGTCACGGAGCAAATACAACTTTCTCAACAGAAAGATGGGGAGCAGGTACTAACTTTGATGTATCAGCAGAAAAAGCAGAAATCAATAGACTTATCGAACACCATTATGATAGACCAAGTTTTGATGGTGGTGTATATAAAGCACAAGTAGGAGAAACAATTACACTAACAGACACTAATAATGTGTTAGGAAATTATAGTGTAAGTGTAAGTGGTGCTGAATATAGTGTTAATGGAAATACACTAACAATTAAGCCTACAAAAAGTGGAAAAATTGATTTAACTTTAACAAAAAATATGCCTTATGCTAGTGGCTATAAGTTATTCGTTGGTAATGAAATTCAAAATATGTTTGTTCCGGGAACAACTGATCCAGTTATGGCAAGAGTTAGAGTAAATAGTTATACAACTCCAGTAGAGGGATATAAACAAGATAGCGAAACTGGAACTGCACAGGGACAGGCTACTTTAAAGGGTGCCGAATATGGCGTATATGAAACTGCAACAGGAAGATTAGTAACAACTGTCGTTACAGATGAAAATGGATATTTTAAAAGTGACGCAGTATTATCTTGGAACGATTATTATTTACAAGAAATCAAGCCAAGTGAGGGTTATGAACTAGATAAAACTCGTTATAATATTGATGTAAAAGGAAAAGACTCTGCAAGAGTTGATGTAGTAGAAAAAGTAATTAAAAACTATGTTTCTATCTTAAAGCAATATGAATATGTGGAAGGAGAAACAAAATTCTTAAATGCAGAAAAAGGTATTACTTTTGAAATCTACTATCCAAATGGAAATAAGTTTGATGAAATCACAACAGATAAAAACGGTTATGCTTCTATCAATTTACCTTATGGTGTTTGGAAATTCCATCAAGTAAATACTACAACAGGTTATGAAAAGATTTATGACTTCTATATCACAGTAAGTGAAACAAGTGAGAAAGAACAATACTACAATGTATTAAATAATTCTTTGACTGCATATTTACAAGTAATCAAAGTAGATGAAGAAACTGGAAAGACTATCGCTATTGCAGATACTACTTTCAAAATTTTCAATACAGACACTAATCAATATGTATCACAATTCGTTGGTGGTAAAGTTATTAGTGAGTTCAAAACAGATGAAAATGGTATTTTAGTAACACCATTAAAATTAGTAGCAGGAAATTACAAACTAATTGAGGTGTCAGCACCAAATGGCTACTTAAAAGATAAAAATGGCTTAACATTTACTATCGGAAATGATACACACTATAACTACACAACTTATGGAGCATTTATTACAGTAACTTATAAAAATACTCCTATTAAGGGACAATTAGAGATTTATAAAGTTGGGGAAGATTTAGTTATTAAAGATGGCGAATATGTTTATGCCA
>CANRXN010000028.1 GCA_947643945.1 uncultured Clostridium sp. | reverse complement strand
AAGATAAAAAACTACCAGAGAAAACAATTCCTCTGGTAGTTTTTTATTATTCTTCTTTACTTTCTTCTATTATCTTCAATAATTCTTCTTGTGTTTTACTATCTAGCACATCATTTAAGAGTTCTCTTACGATATTTCCGTACTTGCTTTAATTGATTTGTACCACTTGCAAGTCTTATTACAACTTTTAAACTTTCTACTAATTCTTCTTTTGTTTGGGCTTTTTCTAAATACATGGCATAACCAATCATACTACCACTTTCTAGTAACTGTTTGGTAGGAATTTCATTAATATTTATAAGGTTAAATTGCAAATTTACTTTATAGTCTTCATAAGTATAATCTTCTACTTGTTCTTCTATATCTTCTGGTATTTTCCATTCTTGATTTCCTGTATAAATCACAATTGGTACGATAATTGGATATTCTGTATTCTTTCTTATCTTTTGGTTTTTACTCCATTCTCTCATAATATCTAGGCAGTAATTCATCATTTTAAATTGTATATTATTATCAACGCTAGATCGATGTTCTATTAAAAAGAAAATTTCCTGATTTTTTAGTTTGTATATTAAATTGGCTTCTTTTGACTGGTACTTCTTCGTAATATAACTGTTGTTATATCGCACTAATTCTCCCTTTTTTACTACATTTTGTTCCTCTACAAATTGATTAATCAATTGGGCTACTTCTTTTGTATCTTCCAATATATTTTCTATTAGTTTATCTTGCGAATTTGTTTTTTTTGCTCCTCCGAAGCTCATATTCCACGCTTTCTTCTGCTAATTGCATGACTGCATGTAATCGATAGGTGTGAATACATTTAATATATTGACCATATGTAAAAATCTTCAATATAATTCCTCCTAATTTCATCTTTTTTGCTTTTTGAAGTTAATTTGATTGATTAGTAAAAATATTTCTATTTTATTTTTATCACCTGATTTCTTTTTGATTTTTTATTGCCTCGATTTAATTTAAGAATTAAATTTTGAACAAATTTTATATTGGATATGAAAACTATATTAATTAAAACACAAAATAGGAAGCTTTGCAATATTTTCGACAAAGCTTCCTAAGATTCGACAAAACTTCTTAAGTTTCTACATCGTTTTTTGTAAAAAATTCTCAGAAAATTAAAATTTATTTATCAAAATATGTACTCGTTTCTTGTAAATTCTTAAATTCTTGTTGCCTTAAAATTTCATAAGTAATAATAGCAACTGAATTTGACAAATTTAGTGACCTTAAGGTTGGTAGCATTGGTATTCTTATTGTCTTTGCATTTAAATACTTTTCTAAAAGCCACTCTGGCAATCCCTTTGTTTCTTTACCATATAATACAAATATTTCCTCCATTTTTGAATAATCCATATCTGTATATTTCGTTTTTCCTTTAGTTGTGGCAAAAAACATATTATGATTGTCTGGTGGATATTTTCTTAAAAATTCTTCTAATGAATTATGCTCTTCTATTTCTATTTTATCCCAATAATCTAATCCAGCCCTTTTTAATGATTTTTCGTCTATCTTAAATCCCAATGGATGCACTAAATGCAATTTTGCTCCCGTTATCGCACAAGTCCTTGCAATATTTCCGCGTATTTTGTGGTATTTCTGGTTCAACCATTACGACATTTATCTTTTTCAAATTAATTCCTCCTTTTTTGCCTCACATACTCATACAATATAATACCAGTTGCAACAGAAGCATTTAAGCTTTCGGTTTTTCCTAGCATTGGAATTTTTATTTTTTCATCAGCAAAGTCTTGGATTTCTTTTCTTACGCCATTTGCTTCATTTCCAATTATAATTACTTTTTTGTGATAATCAATATCATAAATCGTATGATCGGTTTGCAAGGAAGATACTACAATCTTAAATTTGTGTTTTTTAAGGTCTTTTAAGGTTTGTTTTAAATCCTCACATTCAATTATTTTCACACGAAAAATAGCCCCCATGGTAGAACGTACCACTTTTGGATTGTAGCTATCCGCTGTTTCTTTGGATATCAGTATTTGTGTTAATCCAATGCTATCAACCGTTCTTAAAATAGTTCCTAGGTTACCTGGGTCTTGCACATCGTCTAAAGCAACTATAATATCTTGGGTATAATCAATTGGGAGGTCTTGTCCATTTTTTGAAAGTATCGCTAAAATTCCTTGTGGTGTTTGAACCGTAGAGATATAGTTAAAAAGCTTTTCCGTTACATAGACACATTCGTGTTTTGCAATTTCATACATTAAATCTTTTGGAATCGCTGCATTTTTTTCGCAATCGTCACATAATACAATTTGCTTAATTGGTGCTTTTTCCATAATGGCTTCTTCTACTAGCTTGATTCCCTCTACTACATATTCATTGCTCATCTTACGATACTTCTTATCTTTTAGCTTTTTGATATGCTTGATAAACTCGTTATCTTTACTTGTTATGGTTTGCATTTTTCTCTCCTTTTCACAGGGATTTAGGGGACGTTCCTTAAAATCCCTAAAAGCGGGATTTTAAGGAACGTCCCCTAAATCCCTCTTCAAAAATTCTGTTACGTCATTTAAGATTTGTCTTTCGTTGTTTGGCTCTATTTGCAAGGTTATTATTGGTTTGATACCATTTGTGAATTTGATTTTGTTGCCATATTTTTTAACTAGTTCATTTAGGTCTAATTCAAATTTGTTTGGTTCAAAGGTAAATACTACTGCTGTTTTTTCATTTATTCTCATACTGTTGCTACTGGTTTTGGGCACATTTTTGCTGGCTATTTTGCTTATATTTAGTCGCTTGCTCAAGTATTTTATTCTGGCAATGGCAATTAGGTTTTCAAGTTCGTGTGGCATGTTTCCAAAACGGTCAATGATTTCGTCAATTACGTCTTGAATGTTTTGTTCGTTTTTACATAGTGCGATGTTTTGATAGATTTCTATTTTTTGGTTAGCATCTGGTATGTATTCGTCTGGTATGTAACTGGTTACATCTAAGTCAATTTGAAGGTCTACTTCTGGTTCTACTTTGATGCCTTTCATTTCTTTTACTACTTCGTCTAGTAAGTTACAATAGGTGTCATACCCTACTTGCTCTAGGTGTCCTGATTGAATTTCTCCGGAGTAAACTTCCAGCTCCTCTAATTTCTAAGTCACGCATAGCAATTTTAAAGCCAGAACCAAATTCGGTAAATTCCTTGATGGCTTTTAGCCTTTTGTCTGCTATTTCGGTTAATAATTTATCTTTTTTGTAAGTGATATAACTATAGGCTTGTTTATCAGCTCTTCCTACTCTTCCTCGTATTTGATATAGTTGGGCAAGCCCCATTCTATCTGCGTTTTCCACGATTATCGTGTTAGCATTTGGAATGTCTATTCCAGATTCTAGTATGGTGGTACAAACTAGCACATTGGTTTTTCCTTCGATAAATTCTTTCATGATGTCTTCAATTTTGGCTCCTGTCATTTTCCCATGGGCATATACTACATTTGCTTCTGGTACTAGTTTTGATAGGTCGTCTGCTTTTTTTTCAATGCCTTGGACGTTATTAAATAGGTAAAATACTTGACCACCTCTTTCTAATTCTTTGGTGATTGCTTCTTTTACTACTTCTTGGTCATATTCTAATACATAGGTTTGTACTGGTTTTCTGTTATGGGGTGGCTCGTAAATGACTGACATATCACGAATTCCCACGATTGACATGTGCATGGTTCTTGGAATTGGTGTTGCTGTCATGGTTAATACATCTACATTGGTTTTTAGCTGCTTGATTTTTTCTTTTGCTTTTACGCCAAAACGGTGTTCTTCGTCTACAATTAATAGTCCTAAGTCTTTAAATTCTACGTCTTGGCTAAGTAGTCTGTGGGTTCCAATTACGATGTCTACTTCTCCTAATTTTAATTTTTTTATTACTTCTTCTTGATATTTTTTACTTTTGAATCGGTTTAAAATTTCTACTTTAATAGGAAAATCTTTTACTCTAGTTTTAAATTCTTGATACTGTTGCTCAGCTAACACAGTAGTTGGTGCTAAGTAAGCTACTTGCTTTTGATCCATAACTGCTTTAAAACCTGCTCTTAAGGCTACTTCTGTTTTTCCATACCCAACATCACCACAAAGTAGTCTATCCATTGGTTTTGCCATTTCCATATCTTTTTTTACTTCTTCAATGCAACGCAATTGGTCATCCGTTTCTTGGTAAGGAAATTGGGCTTCAAATTCGTTTTGCCAAGGCGTGTCTTTACTAAAGCTAAATCCTTGTATTTTCTCTCTTTTGGCATATAATTCGATTAATTCTTTGGCAACTTCTCTTAGATTGTTTTTTACTTTTGCTTTTGTGTTTTCCCAGTCTTTCCCGCCCAAACGATTGATTTTAGGCTGGATGGCATCTCCTCCTATATATTTTCGAATAGCATCTAAGTCACTAGTTGGAATGTATAGAATATCGTCATTTTTATATTTGATTTTGATATAATCTTTGATGGTTCCATCTGCTTTTATGGTGTTTACACCGATGTAAATACCAATTCCATATCTTTTATGAACTACATAATCTCCAATTTTTAGATCGGCAAATACTACTTTTTCGCCTTCTTTAAAAGCTTTATTGGTAATTTTTCCTTTTCGTTTTTCACCATCAATTAAGTCATTGGCTACTATCACTAATTGGTTTAAATCGTAAGCTTCAAACCCTGCAGATAACTTACCTATTGTGATGGTTACAATATTTTCTACTGATTTTACGATTATAGTTTGGTCTAATTTTTCCTCAATTTTATTAAAAATTTCTTTTTCATTTAATAGGCTTTGTAGTTTTTTTGCTTTTTCCTTGGTATCCACTAATAGATATATTTTCTTCTTTTCCTGGATGGCTTTTTTTACATCTTCTACTAGGTTTTCGATTTCGCTTTTATAGTAATTTACTTCACGATAGGGAAATTTAAATTTTGCACTTAGTAATTTGTTTTCTACGTCTTGTTTTTCTATATACACAATTTGCTTATTTTGTAAGATTTGTTCTATTTCTTCATAGGTTATTAATTTGTTTATGGCATCTGGTACTATTTTTTCTTTTTCAAGGATTGCTTTGATTAAATGATTGGTATCCGCAGAAATGTTGGTGGCTCTTTGTTTTATTTTGCCTATTTCGTCTAAAAATATACAGTAATTACTAGATAAATAGTTAAATATCGTTTCTTGTTTTTCATAAAAACTATTAAAATATTTGTCTATTTTACTAATGTAATTTCCCGCTTTTATTTGCTCGATGTCTTCTTCTATTATTTCTTGCTCTTTTATATTATTTGCCGTCTGTTTTATTTTTTTACAAATGTTTTCTATGGTATCTTCTAATAGGTATTCATGGGCTGGGCAAATAGCCACTTTTTCTAGTGTTTTGATTGACCTTTGAGTAGTAATGTTAAAGCTTCGAATGGAGTCTACTTCATCGCCCCAAAATTCAATTCTTATTCCTATTTGCTCGTTGTTGGCAATGTCTACAATTCCTCCTCGAACGGAGAATTGTCCTCTTCCTTCAATTAGATCACATCTTACATAGCCTAATTTTACTAACTTTTTCTTGATTTCTTCTAAGGGATAACTTTTTCCTACTTCAAAGCTTAATTCCCCATCATATAATGTTTTTTTCGTTGGCAATTTTTGCATGGCTGCTTCAATGGTAGTAACTACCACTAAGTTTTTCTTGGATTTGATTTTATTTAAAGCCTCAATTCTTTGGTAGGGTAAGTCTTTGCTTTCTGCTATGTAATCATAGGTTACGATTTCTTTTTTGGGAAAGAATACGACATTTTCGGTAAAGTATTGTAGGTTTTCGTATAATTTTTTGGCTTGGATTTCGTTGTAGGTTAAAATGCAAATTGGCTTTTTTCCAAATTCATGAATTGCTACTGCTATTTGAATTTCGCCTACGTCAGTTAAGCCCGATATTGCTACCGGACTTGTTTTGTTTTCGATTTGTTTTAGTATATCAATAAATTTTGTTGATTTACCAAGTTCTCCTAAAATTGTATTCATGTTTTTCTCCTAATGCTAATATTATACTATATTTTATGCAAAAATGAAAGCATAAATTTACTATTTTTTTATATACTATGTATAAGATTATTTTTAAGGAGATGGTTTTCATTTTTTACAATTACCCAGAATATCCATACATTGGTTTTAAGAATCAAAATTTAAGAACTCCTCTTACTTTTCCAAAACAACATCAAGATGTACAACCTCGGTTTAGAATATCTTATGACTCCTCCTCCTATTTTTGACAATCAAAATTATATTCCAAGTGGAAAATTACAAGATAAGGTTGTTATTGTTTCTGGTGGAGATAGTGGAATTGGTAGAGCTGTTTCTGTTTTGTTTGCCAAAGAAGGAGCCGATATTGTAATTGTTTACTTAAATGAGCATGAAGATGCTAATGTTACAAAACAACTAGTAGAAGGGTATGGACGTCGCTGTCTTTTACTAGCTGGCGATTTAAGAAACGAAGGTTTTTCGTCACAGATTGTTCAGCATACTTTGCAAACTTTTGGAAAGATTGATGTTTTAATTAATAATTGTGGTGTTCAATTTCCTCAAAATAGTATTTTGGATATTACTGCTAAGCAACTTCGTGATACTTTCGAGACTAATATTTTTTCCTTTTTTTATTTAACTAAAGCTGTTTTACCATATCTTGAAGCGAATAGTAGTATTATTAATACCACTTCCGTTACTGCTTATGAAGGAAAAAAAGATTTGATTGATTATTCTAGCACAAAAGGTGCTATTTCTGTGTTTACGAAGTCTTTGGCTTTATCGCTAGCAGATCAAAAAATTAGGGTGAATGCTGTGGCTCCTGGTCCTATTTGGACACCTCTTATTCCTGCCTCCTTTACGGAAGAGCAAGTAGAAGTGTTTGGTACAGATACTCCTTTAAAGCGTGCTGGTCAACCTTTTGAGGTAGCTCCTGCTTATTTGTATTTGGCAAGTGATGATGCCAGATATGTTACTGGTCAGGTAATTCATGTAAATGGTGGGACGATTGTTTAGGTTATTTTTATAATTTTCCATTTATGTTAATTTATGGTATAATAGAGTTGTACTATAAATTTTTGAAAGTCCATTGATACGCTCAATGGCAGAAAGGAACAGTATTATGATTTCACCGGAACTAAAAAGAGAATATGCAAACAGTGCAACGGTTCTTGTTGGCATGCTAACAATCAGGTAGCTACACAAAAAAAGGCACACAAAATGTTCGGGGTAATTCCCAATCATTGCATAAATGGCGCAGGAAATGTCGTTCGCTGTCCGGCAGCCTTAGGTTTGCTATAATCTAAAACTTCAAGCTGTTCAAAAAACAGGGTGGTGATTTTTTACCGCCCTGCTTTTACATTTTCACCACTAATTTATCAAACTTAGAATGAATGTAACTCTTTAATTTGGTCATAAATTCCTCTGGTTGAATTTCTTTTTTCGCCACCATATCAAGTCCTTTTTCCCAACTAGCAGTAAGTTTTGGGTTTAGCATATCTGGCATAGAATGGTAAACAATATCATAAATTCTTTCTCCTTTATCAGTTGGTGTAATAATTTGTGTTTTAGAATTAATTTCGATATACTTAATCTTTTCTAATTTTTTCATAATTTCTGCTCTGGTTGCACTGGTTCCAATTCCTGCTCCTTTGATTTGCTCTCTTAGTTCTTCTTCTTCAATTAATTTTCCCGCATTTTCCATGGCAAGAATAATAGACCCTGAATTATATCTAGTTGGTGGCGAGGTTTCTGCATCTTTTATTTCAAAATTCTTAACTTCTACAGTTTGTCCTTTTTTTAAGGTTTTTAATATCTCCAAGTTATTATCTTCTTGTTTTTCTTTCACCTCTGTCTTTGGCTTTAAAATTTCTAAAAATCCTTGCTTTACACATACTTTTCCACTACAATGAAACGTCTCATTTTCAATATTTACCGTCACTTGTACCTTGCTATATTCAGCTGGTGGATAAAAAATCGCTAAAAATCTTTTCACAATTACTTTATATATTTGTTTTTGTAAATCTGGTAATTGATTATAATTTTCGTATCCTTGTCCGGTTGGAATGATGGCATAGTGATCAGTAATTTTACTATCATTAACATATTTGGTTTTGGCTAACTTAGTAGCATACTTTTCGTCCACCATTTTTTTGATATAGCCTTGTATTTCTTCGTCTTTCAATCCTCTCGTTATGCCATTTAAGTTTTTTGATATTTCTTTAGCAACTGCTGTTGATAAAACTCTTGCATCCGTTCTAGGATAGGTTACTAATTTTTTTTCATATAAATTTTGAATGATTTCTAGGGTAGTATCTGGCTTAATTTTAAAGCGTTTGGTACATTCATTTTGGATTTCTGCTAGATTGAATAATAGTGGTGCATTTTCTTTTTGCTTAGATTTTTTCAATTCACTGATTACTGCTGTTTTTCCGCTTTAAACTGGTAATAAAGTCTTTAGCCTCTTGTTCTTTTTTAAATCCTGATTCATTGTAAAGCTTTGGTGATTCAAACATAACAGATTTTTCATTTACTTTCCATTCTGCTTTAAAGGAAGCTTT
>CANRXN010000027.1 GCA_947643945.1 uncultured Clostridium sp. | reverse complement strand
GGGAAGAATAAAGAAAAAGGGGAATGAAAAATGGAACCAAAGAAAAACAGTAAAAAACTTTTAAGTGTTATTATAGTATTAGTCATTTTAATTTTAGTAACAGGAGTTGCCTTTGCTTTTTTTTCAACCGACCTATTTAAAAATGATAAAAAAATGTTTTTTAAATATGTAGCGCAAATGGGTGACGAAAAAGAAGGATTTATGGACAATGGACTAAAACAATATTTTGAAAAACAAAAAACGACACCATACAATAATCAAGGAACATTTACACCTAGCATAGAAGGAGATAATGAAGAACAATATAAAAGCGTAAATGAGTTTAATATCAGTTTTTCAGGACAAACCGACAAAAAGAATAACAAAGAGGTGCAAGATATTAGCTTAAACTATACAGACGATGTAAACTTTCCTTTTAATTATAAAAAGATAGAAAACACCATTGGTCTTCAAACCAAGCATGTAGGAAGTAAGCATATTGTGATAGAAACAGATAAACTAGAAAATGAACAGTTGGGAGATTTCAATAAAATACTAGAAGGTACGCAAAAAATAAACAGCTTAATAGAATTACCCTTTAACCAAGAAGAGTTACAAAAATTGCAAGAAACTTATAGTAGTATCATTAACAATGGATTAGAGGAAAACCAATTTTCTAAGGTAAAAGAAAATGGTAGTACAGGTTATAGACTAAGTATAAATAAAGAGCAATTTAAAAAAATAGCCATTCAAATTTTAGAAACACTAAAAAATGACCAAAACACATTAGATAAGCTAAATGAATATGCTAAAAAACAACAAAATTCAGCTAAAATAACAGCAAGTACAATTGATAATTCTATAAAATCCATACGGAGAAGATACCGAAGAAAGTGATGTAACTTGGGAAATTACAGTTTGGGAACAAAAAGGAAAAACCACTAAATTATCAATTACAGCTAGTGACTCCAAAGAACGGCTTAGAAATAGCTATCCAGAAGAAAAAAGAAGGCGATAATCTTAGCTATCAAGCCTCTTTAACGATTAATGACGAAGAAAACGGATTAGGAAATGTAGGACTTTTACTTAGTGCAAATTATGCGGGATTAAATGAAATGCAAAGTGTGAAAGAAGACTATAGGATAGAATTACAACAAGAAGGCGACGAAACAACAACCACGAAATATCAATTACAAAATCAAGTAGAATTTACTGATAGTATAGAAATAGAAGACTTTACCAAGAAAAATGCTATGATACTAAACAATTACGACAAAGAAAAGGTAGACAGCTTTATGGAACAAGTAGTAAATCGAATTAGCGAAGTCAATAAAAAACAAATGGAAGAATTAGGACTGCAAGAAAACGAAAATCCAATAGGACAAATGATTAGTCCAATATTAGGAGTCACTACCATCTTTGGGCAAACTAATAGTGCTATATCAGCTAATAACATGAATCTTTCAGCACAAGAAATAGAAGCCTTCAATATGAAATTCGAAAATTATGTAGGAACGAAACTATCAGGAGCCAGTGTAAAGGGATTATTATCAACCATTAATTTAAATAATGAGGCAGCAGAAGAAAGCCAAGAAGAAAACAAAAAAATAAAAGAAATTCACTTTGACGGTGAAGAATATGAAGTAACAGACCAAAACATTGCATTTATCAAAGATAATATTGAATTAGAAACAGAATATCGTGTAGAAGTAGAAAAAGACGAAAACACAGGACGTATCTATAGAATTGTAATTAATAAAAAATAGGTTCTAAGTAACAAACAAAAAACATATACTAAATATAGTATATGTTTTTTTATTATATTCTAGCAAAGTTATCGCTACCAGATTATGGCATAAATTTAATTTTATGTACCATAATAAAAAGCAAAGGAGGTCACCAATGAAAGAAATAGAAGAAGTAATAAGATATTTTCCAAGTCCAATATATACCTTATTAAAAAACACACTATCACAAGACCAAAACCTAAGAAATGACTTACAAGAAATACGAATAAGAGTAGAAAGAGCCATCCTATTAAAAACAAGACAAGCTGACATTATCATTAATTATCAAGTAAGTAGCACAGAAATTTTACAAACCTTAGAAAGACTCTGCGAAAATTCTATCTATGCCTATAAAAACCAAATATGTGAAGGGTTTTTGACCATAAGAGGAGGACATAGAATTGGAATAACAGGAACAGCAGTGGTAGGAAACAACGAAATCATAAACCTAAAATACATAACCAGCCTAAATTTTAGAATTGCAAGAGAAGTAATCGGTTGTAGTAATCCTTTGTTAAGAGAAATCATCGACAATGAAAACAATACCATCTATAACACGTTATTGATATCACCACCAGGGAAAGGAAAAACAACTATGCTAAGAGACATCATTAGGAACATCAGTAATGGCATAAATGAAATAGGCTTTAAAGGAGTGACATGTGGCGTTGTAGATGAAAGGGGCGAAATTGCTGCTATGTATAAAGGTTCCCCACAAAACGACATAGGAATGCGAACCGATGTCATTGAAAATATCAGTAAAGCAAAAGGAATGAAAATGCTAGTTCGATCTATGGCACCAGAAGTAATTGCTTGTGACGAAATTGGATCAAAAGAAGACATACGGAGCCATCAGCGAAGCCATAAGGTCAGGGGTAAAAGGGATTTTTACTATGCATGGAAAAACCATGGAGGACATTAAAAATAATGTAGGTATCAATCAGTTAATCGAAACAAAGCAAATAGAAAAGGTATTATTTTTATAAAACATAATTATACTTAATTATAAAAAACATATAAGACCATTAATTAGTAACAACTAATATTTTAATAATTTACACAAATGAGGTTCTAAAAAAAAATCCATAGCATACAATAATAATAATTTAAAAAAGAAGCAAGTAAAAAACTTTAAACATTGCATCTTAAGAGAAAGGGATGAAAACAAAAATGCAAATGATAAAATATTTCATGCTATTTCTAATTTTAGTAGCATGTAGTTTAATAGGAAGATATCTTTCCAAAAAATATGTAATACGATTAAAACAGCTAGAAGAAATGAAAAATGCCTTAAACATGCTTAGGTCCAAAATACAATTTACCTATGAGCCAATTCCAGAAATTTTTTTGGAAATAGCTAAAAACAGTAGCAAAACAATAGGACAAGTTTTTTTACTTGCCAAAGAAAAAATGGAAACAAAAACCGCAAACCTTGCCTGGGAAGAAGCAATAGACCAAAGTCAAACGAGCCTCAGTAAAGAAGACAAATATGTATTAAAAACCCTATCAAAACTATTAGGACAAACAGACATAGAAGGGCAAATAGCCCAAATTGAAATCACGCAAAAATTTCTAGAAACCCAAATAAAAGAAGCACAAGAAGAAAAGCAAAAAAACGAAAAGTTATACAGCAAGCTAGGAACGACCATAGGATTAGCCATCGTAATAATTTTATTTTAAAATGGTGTTTTTTGGTGTTTTTTGGGACGGGGTCAAAAAGCATCGCAAGATAAAAACAATTTAAAAATATTAATATAGGAAGGGAAGATAGCAAAATGGATATCAATTTACTATTCAAAATAGCAGCAATAGGAATACTAGTAGCAGTACTACATCAAGTACTAGTAAGAGCAGGAAGAGAAGACCAAGCCATGATGACTACCTTAGCAGGACTTGTCATTGTCTTAACCATGGTAATCAAAGAAATAAGCGGATTATTTGGCACCGTTAGAACGATATTCAATCTTTGATCCTGGCGTATTTTGGGACAGGCACAACCTATGACCTTTTGTCGTGTTTTGGGACAGGCACACCTATGCCTTTTGGCATGTTTTGGGACAGGTCTTCTATAGTATTTTATAGACAGCTTAAAAGCAAAAACTCTTAAGGAGGAAAAATAAAAGTGGAAGTAATTAAAATAATTGGAGTTGCGTTAGTAGCACTTATCATAATTATTTTATTAAAACAATATAGGCCAGAATTTGCTATATACATTAGTTTATTAACAGGGGTATTAATTTTATTATTAGTAATGGATAAACTAGCAGGAATTATTGCACTATTACAATCGTTAGCTAGCAAAGCTTCCATTAATAGCACATTTTTAAGCCTACTAATTAAAATAACAGGAATTGCATTCTTGGCAGAATTTGCTGTCAGTATTTGCAAAGATTCAGGTGAAGGAGCTATTGCTAGTAAAATTGAAATAGGAAGCAAAATTATTATCATATCAATGTCAATTCCAATTATTTCAAGCCTTTTAGAGATAATATTAAAAATTTTGCCAAATTAGAAAATACATAACCAGAAGGCTAACCTGTCCCAGATTATACCAAAAGGCATAAGTTGTGCCTGTCCCAAAATACGACAAAAGGGCATAGTTTGTGCCTGTCCCAAAACACGACAAAACACGAAATGAGAGGAAAATAAGGAGTTAAAGTTACAAATGAAGAGATTTACCCTATATCTAATGTTAATATTCTGTGTTCATTTTTTAGTAAGTTTCATAGGAGGCTATAGCTATGCTAGCAATGAAGAGACAATTAAAGAGCAGCAAGAGGAGTTTGGAATACAAGATTTTTTGAAGAATTCGAAGCAGTATGCAGGAGAATTTTTTGAAGGAATGACGATAGAAGATATCCTAAACAATGCTATAAAAGGGCAAGTAGATAATAGTAGCCTTGGAAAAAGAGTACTAAATTTATTGGGAAAAGAAGTGGTAACTACTTTAAAGGTAATTGGAAGTGTTTTGGTTATTATTGTGATACATAGTGTTTTAAAGTCAATTAGTGAAAGCTTAGAAAATGATGGGGTTTCGAAGTTGATTTATTATGCACAATATATCTTAATTATTACTATTATTTTGGCTAATTTTTCGAGTATCGTAGAAATGGTGCAAGATACAACGACAAACTTGGTTGCCTTTATGAATATGCTAGTACCGATTTTAATAACTCTTATGATGTCTACTGGAAGTATTGCGACAAGTGGTGTGATAGAACCTGTTATTTTGTTTATGATAAATTTTATAGGAAATATCATACAAGATGTAATTCTTCCTGTTATTATGATTTTTACGGCCTTGGTTATTTTATCAAAATTGTCAAACCAAATCAAAATTGATAAACTAGCGAAATTTTTAAAATCAGGTGTGGTGTGGTTTTTGGGTGTTATATTAACCGTCTTTGTGGGGGTAATTTCTTTAGAAGGAACCATGTCTAGTAGCGTAGACCGGAATTACAGCAAAAACCACCAAAGCGGTGGTAAGTTCTGCCATTCCTGTGGTGGGAAAGATACTAGGAGATGCGGTAGATACAGTTTTAGGTTGTGGCGTAATCCTAAAAAATGCAGTAGGGCTAGTACGGGGTTATCATTATCGTAGGGATTTGCATCATGCCAATTATCAAACTTATGACCCTTACCTTTGCCTACAAGCTCTTAACAGGAGTAGTCCAGCCAATTGCAGACGATAAAATAATCCGGATTATTAGACCAAATAGGTGATATTTTTAAAATCTTTTTAGCGATACTTACTAGCATTTCTTTTATGATTATTATAGGAACAACTTTGGTTTTAAAAATATCAAACAGTGGAATGATGTATAGATAAGGAGATAGCCTAAAATGATTGAATTTATGAGTTCGTGGGTAAAAGGATTAGGGCTTGCGATTGTAGTAGTATCTATCTTAGAAATGTTATTGCCCAATAATAAAACCAAAAAATATATTCGAGTAGTAATGGGGATTTATGTACTATTTACCATCATTTCGCCTTTTGTTAGCCAAAAAGATTTACTAAAAAATAGTGAAAGTTTTGATTTAGAAAATTATGTGGAAACAGGTGCTAGTGCGGAGGTAGACCAAAGCTCGATGGACGAAAGGATTAAACAACTATATGTGCAAGAATTAGAAAAAGATATTGTGAAAAAATTAAAAGAAAAAGGATATGAGGTAACCAGTTGTAAGGTAAAAGCAAAAATAAGTGACAAGGAAGAGGAAACAAAAATCAATAAAATTAAAATAAAAGTAGAAAAAACAACAGAAGACACAGCTAAGGAAGCTAATAACAAAGAAGAAGACTTAGAAGAAAAAATAATATCGCGGCATCCAAAAAATCAAACCAATTGATACTACCATAAAAAAAGAAGAAGGTGAAGAGGAAAAACAAGAAGAAACGAAAAACGAGAAAAAGCTAACCAGAATTGATATTCAAAATATCAAAAAATTTTTAATAGAAGAATATGGGGTGAATGAAAAATGTTTAGAGATAAATTAAAGGAATTAACCAAAGGAAGCGAAGAAGGAGAAGGAAACAACAAAAAGAAAATTGAAAACTTAGTTTTCTTTGTGGTGCTACTAATTGTCACCATTGTCATTATCAACTTAATTTGGAATGGAAATAAGCAAGCAACCAAGCAAGAAAACAACACAACATCTAAGCAACTAGCTAAACTAGAAAACGAGCCAGCAAAAGCTTCTAGTGCTGGAGAAATGGTAGATTCTGGGCGGAAATTTAGCTGAGCAATTAGAAAATATCTTAACAAACATGCAAGGTGTAGGAGAAGTTAAAGTTTTTATCAATTATTCACAGTCTAGTGAAGTAGTAGCCATGTACAACGAAAACACCAAAACCAGCAACACAGAAGAAAACGACACATCAGGAGGAACCAGAAAAATACAAGAAACAGACTCGCAAAAAGACATCATATACCAAGAAGAAAACGGAGAAAAAATCCCTATCACGCAAAAAGTAATCAATCCTAAAGTAGAAGGAGCTATCATAACAGCCAAAGGAGCTAACAAAGAGGAAACCAAAGCCAACATCATTCAAGCCGTGGAAGCTGTAACAGGACTACCCACTCACAAAATTCAAGTATTTGAAATGCGATAAAATTCTAAAACCGATGTTTTTTGGGACGGGGTCAAAAAACATCGCTAAAAAATATATATTAATAGAAACCGATGTTTTTTGACCCCGTCCCAAAAAACATCGGAAGGAGGAATTTTAAAATGAAATTATTCAAAAAAAACCAAGTGATTATTTATGTGATTGTGCTTATGCTAATGACAGCAGGGTATCTAAACTATACTAATAATACAAAAGACCAAGCATCTGTGGAAACTTCTATGCAAATGGAATCAGCAGACGACATGCAATTAGCAGATATTGGAGATGCTACTTTAGTAAGTAGTAATGAAGTGGTTACCGAAAATATGACAAAAGAAGAAAACATATTAGAGGAAAATAACGTAAATCAAAATCAAACTGCTACTAATACCAATACTAGTAACGAAGTAAATAAGGAAAACCAAAGTGAAGAAACAAACCAAACAAATAGTAATGCTAGTAGTAATGATTATTTTGCAAAATCGAAATTGGAACGAGATACTATGTATTCTCAAATGTTAGAAACGTATGAAAAGGTATTAAATAGTACAAATTCACTAGAAATTAGTAAACAAACAGCAACGCAAGAAATACAAAAAATTAATGATACGAAAAATAGTATCATGATTAGTGAAAATTTAATTCGAACCAAAGGATTCCAAAATAGTGTGATTTTTGTCAATGGTGATAGTGTTAGTGTGATTATAGGCGCACAAGAAATGAAACCAGAAGAAGTAGCTCAAATTCAAAATATTATTGCAAGAGAGCTAAAAACTGATATCCAAAACATACATATTGCTACCAAATAAAATGGTAGTAAAGGATTTGTAAGTAGAATAGGTAGTTGGAAAAAGAAAAAACAAGAAAATGAGGGTAAAAAAATAAGCCTTCATTTTTTTAGGCAATATTCTTAGACATTTTTCTAACATATTCTCCAATTTCTTCATTAGTCAATTCTAATTCTGTGATTAAACTGTTTAGAACATCTCTTCTTGGTAAATCTTCTTCATTGTCTATTCTTACATATTGCCTTAGACTGATACCAAGAAGTTTTGCCATTTGCTCTTGGGTGTAATGCTTGGACTTCCTTTTTTCTTTAATCATAAAATTCCACCTTACATTAAAATTCAAAATAATTATCCCACAAATTTTAAGATAATTGTATTGACATTTTGCGACATGTTTTTTGTCATACAAAAAATTAAAAAATATTTTTAAAAGTGTTGTAAAAATCTTAATTATTGATATAATAAGAAAAGAAAAAAAGCAACACACAAAAAGGGAGGATTTTTCATGTTAAAAAAAGTAGGAATATTAGCAAACGGAGGAGACGTATCAGGCTTTAATGCTGTTATTAGAGCGATTGTAAAAACCGCAGAGAATCACAATGTAGAATGTTATGGGATAATTGACGGTTATAATGGCTTATTAAAAAAAGAATTTGAGCTATTATCAACAGCAGCAAATGGAGAAGCAACTGGAATTTTACCAAAAGGAGGCTCTATTATTGGATCTTCTACCAATGCCAATTTATTTAATTATAAAGTAGTAAAAGAAAATGGCGAAGTAGAATACAAAGATATGTCAAACCAAGCAATCGAAAACATCAAAGAATTTGGATTTGATTGTATCTTTACTTTAGGAGGCGATGGAACCCAAAAATCAGCAAGAGACTTTTCTACCAAAGGAGTAAACGTAATTGGTGTGCCTAAAACGATTGACAATGATGTTGCATGTACGGAAATTACTTTTGGTTATAATACAGCAGTATCAGTAGCAATGGAAGCATTAGACAGATTGCACACAACTGGTGCAACTCACCATAGAATTATGGTACTAGAAGTAATGGGAAGATATGCTGGTTGGATTGCGTTAGAAGCAGCAAT
>CANRXN010000026.1 GCA_947643945.1 uncultured Clostridium sp. | reverse complement strand
CTGCTATATAATTACTTTTTTATTAAAACATGAAAGTTATGAAATGTCAACTTCTTATTGTCTAAAAATTTATGCGTTCTAAAAACTACAAGAGAAAAATTTTCGTAGGCATAAATTTTTAGAACTTCGAGGAAAAGTGCAGTGGCGTGTGTCGACCAACTGCACTTTTTCGTGAAAGTTCTACTATTTTGTTTTTTTATATTCCTTTTACTTCTTTTCTCATTTAGCAACTATTTTATGAATTATTTTTACTTGCTAATAACTATTATATTTTATTATCTACACTTTAACATTGTGCTACACTAACACTGCAAAATAAGTTTACCTTGTTTGTGCAAGTTCCTTTTGTATATTTTAACATTGGCTTTCATTTTATTGGAACTTGATAGGTTGAGATTGCTTTTGAACAAGTCTTGCTTGCGAAAATGTAGGCGAAACCGTTGCAGTGTGGAAATTTCTATAACTTATTATACGAATTTACTTCTGTTTTTGTTACATTTCACTTAAAAATCATAAGCATAGTAAATTAGAAGAGTTTTTAATTCTTTCTTCATATTTATTCCTCTATTATCTTCTGAATTTCTCCTTCTCGCATTTGCTTAATCAAACTACAACTACTATCCAATTTTTCTTGCTCATATTCGTTTAAATTAAGTTCAATCAATTCACGAACACCATCTTCATTAATAATAGCAGGAACGCCAATATAAACATCATTTTGTCCATACTGATTTTCCAAATAAGTAGAAACTGTTAAAATCGAATTTTCGTTATCCAAAATAGCTCGAACTAAACGATTTAATGCCATACCAATACCGTAATATGTTGCTTTTTTCTTGTCAATAATTTCATAGGCCGCATTTACTACCCCTTCATGTATTTTCTTTAAATCCTCCATTGGATGGTTTCCATCTTTCATAATATCTTTTACTTTTTTACATCCCACATAAGCATGATCCCAAGGAACGAAAGAAGAATCTCCATGCTCTCCCATAATATAGGCATGAATATTTTTACTTGATATTTGCAAATAATCTGCCATTAAATAACGTAACCTTGCTGTATCTAATACGGTTCCTGAGCCAATTACTTTGTTTTTTGGTAAGCCAGATACCTTCCAAACTACATAAGCCATTAAATCTACTGGATTACTTGCTACAATAATAATGCCATGAAATCCACTTGCCATGATAGATTTTGTAATTTGCTTCATTATTTTGGTATTTACTTGTGCTAATTCTAGTCTTGTTTGTCCTGGTTTTTGTGCCACACCTGCTGTAATTACTACTACTTCGGCATCTTTACATTCTTCATAATCGCCTGCTTTAATTAACATTTTTTGTGGAGCATATGGCAAACCATGTGATAAGTCCATTTCCTCCCCTTTTGTCTTTTCTTTGTCAATATCAATTAAAACAAGCTCGTCAATACCACCTCTATTTAGCATAGAATACGCCATACTCATTCCTACAAACCCGCGTTCCTACTAAAACCACTTTTCCCTTTTTCATTTTTATAAGCCCCTTTCTTTTTTATATTATACATCACTATTCAAAGTTAAATTATTTATAAACAAAATTCATTATATTTTTATAAAATAACAATTCGTGGGGACCAGCAAATTACAGAATGTTATCAGCTTTTTATAGCAAAATAAAAATATGATTTACAGTCTGTTATGTAGCTGGGAGTTATTTTATAAAAATATAATAAGTTTTGTTATGGAATTACTTAGACTGTGAATTGTAAATATTATACCACTATTTTTACCATTTTGCACAATTTTATTTTACATTCTATCCAAAATATGATATAATCCAAAAAAAAGTAAGGAGTGCTAGAAAATATGAGTTCGAATTCAAGCAATACTACTTTGGCTGAAAACAAGGTATTAATTTTATACCTATTAAATCTTATCAAAGGAGAAATTAAGCAAGACGATTTATTTAAAATTATTACCGCTGTTAATAACATGAACTATTTTTATTTTAAACAAGTATTAACAGACTTAATCAATTCCAATTTAGTAGGTATTTATACAAAAGAAGACGAATGTGTTATAAAAATCACTTCCAAAGGAAATAATGCGTACACTCTTACAAAAGACGTGTTACCAGGTATTATGAAATTAAAAGCAGATAATATTTTTGCTAAAGAATTTCCTAATATTGAAGAAGAGTCTTCTGTAATTGCAGAATTTACTCCCAAAAATGAAAATGAATATATTATAAAATGTAAAATTGTCGAAAATAACGAAACAATTTTTTCCGTAAAAACAATTGCTGGTTCTCGTGATATGGCAAAACGTATTGTTGATAATTGGAGACAAAATGCTTCTACTATTTACCCTAAGATGTTAAATTCTTTATTACAAGATAACGATTTAAAAACAGAAGAAAAATAAAAACCAAAGTTTACTTTCTTTTATGCTAAGAAAATAACTTTGGTTTTCTACTTTTTAATTATCGTAAGCTATGCCTATCTAGAAAACAAAACAAAGGATAGCTATTGCCATTAATTTTATCATAATCCCCATGAAAAAATGGTAATTAATACACTTAATACCAGCCTCATTAATTTTATCAAATCCGGGCAACTAATTTTTCTATTTCCTCTTTCGAAGAAATTTTCTTTTCTTCCATGTAGTCCTTTGCCAAATATCTTGCTTTTATCATGGCATCATTTTCTAAAAAGACTCTTACTGAATAATAGATTAAGCTAAAAATTAAAAAGATAACCATAAACATCATTTTATAGGGCAATAGCTTAAAGACCAGTAGTCCACAAACCGCTATAAAATAGATTAAGTAAACATTAGAAAAAGCAAAATTAAATAGCAATAATTTTCTACTTTGCACAGAATGCAAACATTCATGAGCAATGGTTTGAATTCTGGTATAACTTTTTTGAATATTGGCAATCAAAATCTTATCAGTTATAGCTATATATAAACTAGCTTCTGCTCCTTTGTCTTCTTCTATTTCTACTTTTTCATTTCCTAATTTTTTAAGATATTCTTGGCACATCTCGATGTTACTTGGATATGCTTTTGCTAGGTTATCTAGTTCTTGGTCGTCACCAATATGTTTTAATTCCTTCATTTTGTAATCAAATATATATTTTAAAATAATTGTTGTGACTAATGCTATGATAATTACTATAACAAATTCCATTTTTATTACTCCTTCTTTTCTATTTTTAATTTATGCACTTTAAAAAATCAGCAAATGAACATATATCACAAAAATATATGTTCATTGTTATATTTAAAATACAATCCAAATTAAAAATATGAGTAACACTATTGTATTACATCACGAATTGCCTCGCCAATTATCTTATTAACATCAGCAATCACAATATTAAACTTCGTTTCTGCTTCAAAAAATTTCTTCGCGTCATCAATTTCAATTAACTCTGCATATAAGTCTTGCATTTCTTTTAACTTTTCCTCTTCTTGCTTTCCTGTTTGCATAGCAATCAATTGGGTTTCATATCTTTTTTGTTCAAATTTTGCCATCTTTTCTTTTAAACTTGTATTTAAATTCAAGGCTTGTTTTGCCATTTTGTAGTTATTGTATTCTGGTGATTGTTTTATTTCTTGTGCTAGCCTATTTGCGGTATCATAAATATTCATATTATTTGTTCCTTTCTAATTTGTTACTGTTGGCGTAGTAGCAGGTGCTTCTAAGGTTACATTAGCTCCTGTTGGGCAGATATTTACAAAGGTATTACCATCATTTACTTGTATTACATTTCCTTCTAAATCTTGGTACACAGTTTTTTCTTCTCTTGCATTTTTGATACATTTTATTTTTATAGCTTTTCCGTTGGTTATATAGTAACCATCAAAAGTTCCTATATTTTTTAAGCCTTGCCTTCCTTTGTTTTCATTGTCATTTAAGGTATAGTTGTCACAAAAAGTTATAATGATGTTTTTGGTGGTAATTGGTTCTTTAGTATCCCAATCAGTTTGTTGTTTTCCTCTTGCTAGTCTTTTGTAGACTTTATTTTGTTCGTCATATTCATATTTTACAATTTGTTTTTGGGAATGTGGAATGGTTACAGTTACCGCTTCTTGCCCATTCGTTAATTCTACTTCGTCTGCTACATAGTTTAGCACACTTGCCTCTGTAGAGGTGGTTCTATATTTTTTGTTTTCTGCTGATGTTTTTAGTTTTGCTATACTTGTTACCGCATTGTGTGGTGAAACTTTGTCTTTTACTCTGGTAAAGGTTGTTCCATCTTCTGCAATACCGTCAATTTCGTGGATGCTATATTTTCTAATGTCACTGTCTGCTTGTGGACTTTCTCCAAAGTGCGTGTAAATCGCATCATTTTCCATTGCATAGTCTAAAAAGTAATGTCTTGCACTTCTTACTGGTCCTATTTTTTCGACATCTACTCCTTTAAATAATGCCATTAGTCTTGTTTCTCCACCTTCTACTACGATTTCATATATCATGTAAGCTTTTTGCAAACCTGCTTGTGGCCATGCGTCACTATGGTTGTCTATCATAACGGCAATCGGTCTATCATTTCCTTTAAATATTTGTACTTGTTTTTCTTCTGGCACAGTTTCTTCTACGATTGGTTCTTCTACTGCTACTTCTTGTTTATTTCTATCTTTTATAATAGTATAGCCAAGTACTCCTCCTGCTCCTAGAATAAAAATAATTAATGCAATAATTAAGATTTTGGTTCCATTTTTCTTGTTTTCTTTTTTGGCTCTTTTTCCCACCATTTAAATTTCCTCCTTTGTCTTACGACCGATTTTTAAATCAGCTAAGATTTTTTCTTCTTTGGGTCTCATTTTTTGCTTGTCTACTTCTTCTATATGGTCGTATCCCATTAAATGATAAAACCCATGTACTAACATATAGCTTAGTTCTCTTTCAAAACTGTGTCCATATTCTTTGGCTTGCTCGTCTACTTTTTGAACTGAAATTACAATATCACCTAAGATGTCTTCTTGTAAGAAATCTTGTTTTTGTATCTTTTG
This sequence comes from uncultured Clostridium sp., assembly GCA_947643945.1. Classification (GTDB taxonomy): domain Bacteria; phylum Bacillota; class Clostridia; order TANB77; family CAG-508; genus CAG-269. The sequence goes on along the minus strand of CANRXN010000026.1, from coordinate 3,759 downwards.
TTCTAGTTCAAGCTTTTCAAACATAGGAAAAGAAAGTACATCTGTTGCTTTGTCCACTTTTCGGTACTCCTTGTTTATTTGCCTTATTTTTTTAGGCGTGGTCAAGGTTACGGTTAGAATAAACTTCGAATTTTCTAAGCTTTCTTCTTTAAAACACTTTGTTAGTACTTTCTTAATTATTTCTTCATATTCCTTTTTTGGTTCTATTTCTTGATATAGTACTTCATACATATCTATGCAACTTCCTTAACTTTTATGTATTTTCCTTTTGAGCTGTAAGTATTTTTGATTTGCTTCATGGCACCATAGTCTACTAGTTTTCTTTTGTAATAGGTCATAATTTTAGAATAATCGGTTTTGTCTTTTCCTAGTTTTTTCATGTCGTCTTTCATGAATAAGATTTCTTTTTGTTTTACATATTCGATAAAGTCCTCTTCTTTTAACTTGGTTATTTCTTTGTATTGATTCCAAAAGGCTTTGTAGCTGTCTTTTGCTTTTTGGGTATCCCAATATACTTTTGTGGATAATAATTTGATGTTGTAGTCTTCGATTAGGTTGATTAGCATCGAATACGCTCTTTCTCTTTTGGCTGCCATTTTGGTATCTTGTACTAGCATTCTTGCATCTTTTAATAGCTTTTCATAGCATTGTTCTGCTACAATTAGTGGCAAACTATGGGTAAATAGTTTACGGCTAATTCCTAATAATACCATGTTTTTTTCGATATTGTCTTTTGTGTCTAATTTTCCTACTTCATAAGATTGGTATTTTTCGTATTCGGTTACGACATCTTTTATTGTGTCGTCATAGCTAGTTTCTATTTTTAAAGATAAGATATTTTGGATGTATTCTTCTAAGGTATAGAATATTTTGGTGTAAATCCATTCTTTAGAAGCATCATAGTTACTGGTGTTGTCAGCTATTTTGATGGAATAATTTTTTAGGATTGCTTTGTATAAGGTGTCCATTTTAGATAGATAGAATGCGTTATATCTTTCTACTATTTTTTCTTTTCCATCTACTTTAATTCCTTGGTGGTCTAGTTCAATTAGGTATTTTTGTTTTCTGTATTTGTATTCAATGTATTCACTTTCTTTTAAACTGGTTACTTCATAGTATTTGGCTAATGCATTTTTTTCGAATTCACTGGCTGATCCGTTTTTTACTTTTTTGTAGATAGAGTCCATAACATATTTATCTAATGCTCCTAAATAGGTTTCGTAAGCAGTATCATATTTTTTTTCTATTTCTTCGTTATCATAATTTTCACTATCTAAGGTATAGGCTTCAAAGTTTTTTAGCATGTTGTTTCTTTTTCTAGAAATTAACATACCATTAATTCCTATCCTTGTTGGAATTAATATTCTGGTTAGTGTGGTGGTTATTTTATTAAAAAAGGTTTTGTCTGCACCTGTTATTTTAAGACTTCTTTCTTCCATTTAAAACTCTCTTCCTTCCTAGAACACAATTTTTTCATTCGTCCCTATATTTTCCAAAACTTCATATGTAACATAAACATCAATACTTCCTTCTTTTTCATAGGTATTAATATTGGTGCCAACAATAGCTTGTTTGTCTTCAATTTCGTTATCTAATTCTTCTTGTAATTGTTTTATCCCTAAGTTCTTGGCTTCTTCCATTTCATAGTTTTTTTCTTTTTTGGTTAACTCTTTATAGGTTGTTTTTTGAATCGAAATTGGTAAATAAAAGTTTGAAAATAGTTTCATTTTGTTTTCCGTTTCTATTGTATCATAAATTTCAAATTTTGAAAGCTTTTTTGACAAATTTATTTTAAAATTATTAAAATTTATGCTATATTTGTTTTCAATTTGTCCTGTTTCTTCATTTTCCGTAGTATGATAGGGCATATTTTTATATTTTGTATGCCATACTTTTGCTTGCACTTCTCCTTTGGCATGCACATAACGAATTCCAGTGTATTTTCCTTCCATCCATCCATTAATTAAAGTTTCTCCTTCCCTTACGGTATCGCCCACTTTCACATTTGCGGTTCCGTTTTGGGCATTGATTTTTGTGATCACTCCTGCTTTATCGCAAACGATACTACAATATTCCTCGTCATTTATAATCTCTGGCTTTTCATCTGCTTTTACCACTTTAACAATTGCATTCGTGCCTTTTAATTCAATTCCCATCCATGCAATATCTTTTCTTTGTAACCTAATTTTATTGATAATCTCCTTGGTATTAACTTTTGTTTTTCGTTCTCCTATTTTTAGTCCTGCTTCTTCTATATCTTTTTCAATGTTTTCCATTTGCTTTCCATTTTCTTCTTTAATATCCACATTCCATACAAAATTTGAGGATAAAATACTTAAAAATAATAGAATAATAAGAAAAACAAAAAATATCTTTCTTTTTTTATAACGTTGCATCACAAAAGGAAGACCCTTCTTGGCATCAATTTTTACTTTGCATTTTGTTTTTTTCGCTATTTGACAAACCTTTTTAAAGTCATACGTCTCCATGCGAAAACTTAAGCTTATCTCTTTTTTCTTTTTCAAGTGCCAAATCGTAACTTTATTACTTCTGCACATATTGATAAATCTTTCAATATAATAGCCTTCGACTGTAACACTTAAATACCCTATCACATAACCAATCAATATCTTTATTATCATTTTGTTTTAAATCCTTTCTTGGCTTTCTTCTTAATCTACCGTTCTTTCCATCTCTATACTTTCTAGCTTTCCTGTAACTTTAATATCGTCATTTGTCATATTTTCCAAATTTAGATTAAAACCATTGATATTAATAATTCCTATATGGGTATTAATCCTAACAAAAAATTCTTCATACTCTAATATTCCTTTAAAATTTTCAATTATCATTTCGTCAAATCCTGTTATCGTAATTTTGGGAATATTGGAGCATACCTCTTGCGGTAATTCTAACATTCTATTTATTTTTTGATTATAATTTCGCTTTTTCATATCTATCGCTATCCTTTCAAAAGGTACAATTTGGTGCAATTAGGGACGGTTCTTTTTGCTCTTTTGGGAGTAAAAAGAACCACATTTACTACTTATTATTTTTGTTCTTAAAATATAATTTATTATTTTCAAACACCGCGTAAGCGATCAAACGAGTGTGATAACACGAGTGTGATTGGAGCAACCTTCTTAACCTTTAATTTAAGTGGTTGCGACACACAAAGAACCGTCCTCAATTGCACCTTACTGGAATTCGTCCAAAGTTTTAAATTCATATCCCATGCTTTTTGCTTCTTTTATAACCGCATCTAAGACATTTGTGTTAGTTTTAGAATTGCCATGCAATAACATGATTTCTCCATTGTGTAAGTTGTCTACTATTTTCTTTTTAGAGGCAGTTTCGTCTGGTTGTTGTCTTCGTTCCAATCTTCATAAGCAAAAGACCACATAACAGTTGTATAACCTAATTTATTGGTTGCTTGTAAGCTTTTTTCACTGTATTCTCCTTTTGGGGGTCTTAGGTATTTCATTTCGTATCCAAATTTTTCATTGATTACTTGGTGTAATTCCATGACTTCTTTTGTGATTTGTTCTTCTGTTAATTCTGGCATACTTTTGTGGTTAACGGTGTGTATTTAAGCTATACGGATGACGCTTTTTTTTGTATTACTTGCTATGATTATTTCGACATTTTATTTTTATAAGTTATTACTAAATCTGTGAAAAAGTTAATTCTACTGTGATTTTTTTATTTTTATCAAACACTACTCTTTTTACTAATTTTTTTAGAATTTCATTATCTGGA